>CAXAWD010000095.1:0-10245 GCA_963972325.1 uncultured Acidimicrobiaceae bacterium | reverse complement strand
GGCACCATCAGCACCCGCCGGACCCATCGGACCGACCGGACCCTGCGGACCGACCGCACCGTCAACACCATCGGCACCCGCCGGACCGACCGGACCCTGCGGACCGATCGCACCATCAGCACCATCGGCACCCGCCGGACCCATCGGACCGACCGGACCCTGCGGACCGATCGCACCATCAGCACCATCGGCACCATCAGCACCGGCAGGGCCGGCCGGGCCCTGCGGACCGGGCAGCCCAGCGCCGATCGCGGCGGACCCCTGGACGTAGTAGCCCATCAGGTCGATCACGACGTCGACGTGGCCGAACGCGTTGGCGATCTCGATCGCCTGACCGTCGCCGAGCTTGACGGCGATGCCGTTCGCCTGCGACGTCGGACCATTCCAGTTGACCGCGCTGACGATCGGCTGGGGCTCGCCGGTCGGCCACACCGCGAGATTCGAGGGCTCGGTGCCCCCCGTGGTGGTGACGTTGATGTCGACGGCGACCGCGTCCGCGGGGACGGTGTCCTCCAACGACAGGGTCGCCGTCTCGGCGGGGCCCAGTGTCCGGATCCCACTGTCGACCGACCGGGTGTCCAACACCCGCTCGGGGACCGTTGGGACGAACTCGGCGCTGGTGTCTCGGGTCTCGGCGCCCGAAGCGACCGTCGATCCGGCGACGAGCACTCCGGCGACGGCGACCGATGTCCACGCCCATCTTGATCGTGATACCTGCAAGGTGTCCTCCTTCGGATTGCGCCGAACCAACGGGTTCCGCGTCTCGACCATCCATCGTCACGACACCACGCACAGCTTGAATAACAATCCAAATAACGTTTCTGACCTGGGGTTTTTTGGAACCCCACGATCACCTCCGATTGTCGCTCGGAGCGGCTCGGGTGCGCGTAGGGTGGACGTCGTGGTCAGGGCCAACAGTCGACGAGCACGTGCTTCGCGCAAACGGCAGCGACGGATGCAACGCGTGGAACACGACCTCGATACCTCCCAATGGTCGGCGCTGGTCGACGCGTGGGGCGGCTGCGCCTACTGCGGTGCGACCGATCGGCCGCTCCAGAAGGATTGCGTCATGGCGCTGTCGCGCGGCGGGCGGTACACGCTCGACAACATCGTGCCCGCCTGTCGCTCGTGCAACGCCAGCAAGTGCAACACCGAAGTCACGTCCTGGATGCGACGCAAACGGCTCGACGAGCAGCGGTTCCTGATTCGCTACGCCGAGATCTCGCGCGCCCTCGTGACCTCGTTCTCCGACACGGAGACCGACGCCGAGACCGGCACGCTCACCATCGCCTCGCTCGAGGAGACCTGACCGGTCAGGCCGTGCTCGCGGCCGACTTCTGCTCCATCGCGTCGGACAACCCGGCGCGGGTGCGGAGCGGGCGCTCGGGTAACAGCAGCGCAGCGACGAACCCGACGACCATCACCAGCGCGCACACGAGATACACGCGGCCCACACCGATCGCGACGCTCTCGATCACTGCGAGCCGCTGATCGACGGGAAGGGCCCGGATCTCCTCCGGCGACCGGATCAGGTCGGCGGCACGATCGGCGTCGACGTCCAGCCGCGCCGGGATCTCGGTGCGGATCGCCGAGTTCAGAATCGTCCCGAAGACCGCGAGGCCGAACGACCCACCGAGCGACCGGAAGAACATGATCGTGGACGTCACCACGCCGAGATCGCGGAACTCCACCGCGTTCTGGGCGACGATCGACGACGTCGTGAACACCGACGCCATGCCGAAGCCCATCGCGACCATCGGGAGCACGAGCGTGGCGTACGACGTGGTGCCCGAGATCTGGGACACGACGAGGAGACCCGCGACCGCGCACAGGGTGCCGATGATCGGCCACGGCTTGCACCGACCCGTGCGGGCGATCAACCGGCCGATGCCGAACGTGCCCAACGTGACGCCGATCATCTGCGGGAGCATGCGGAGCCCGGACTCGGTCGGCGAGACGAACAGCGAGTCCTGGAAGTACAGGGGAAGGAACTGGCCGGCGCCGAACGCGATCGTGCCGGCGGCCATCCCGATGATCGTGGCGACCAGCACGACCGGGTTCGCGAAGAGCCGCAGCGGGATGATCGGCTCGTCGGCTCGCCGCTCGGCGGCGACGAAGCCGACGGTCGCCACCATCGACACGGCCAGCAGGACCTGCACTCGCTGCTGCCCCCAACCGTGCTGTCCCTCCTCGAGCGCGATCATCAACGACCCGATCGACACGGACAGCAGGCCGGCACCGAGCCAGTCGAGGCGGGCCCGCCGTCGCTCGAACGGCAGTCGGAGCGCGAAGTGGGTGACGACACCGGCGACGATGCCGAGTGGCACGTTGATGAAGAAGATCCACGGCCAGCTGAAGTGATCGATGATGAAGCCGCCGATCAACGGGCCCAGCAACGCCGCACCGACGAACGCCAGCGTGAAGTACCCGATGTACCGCCCGCGCTCGCGGGGAGGAAGGATGTCGCCGAGGATCGCGAACGCGAGCGCCTGGATCGCTCCGCCACCGAGACCCTGCAACGCTCGGAAGGCGATCAGCTGTCCCATCGACTGGGCCAGCCCGCACAGCAACGAGCCGATCACGAACAGGCCGAGCGCCGACTGGAAGACCGGTCGCCGCCCGAACAGGTCGGACAGCTTGCCGAGCAGCGGTGTGCCGATCGCCGACGTGACGATGTACGCCGTGCCGACCCAGGCAAAGCTCTCGAACGCCTGGAACTCACCGACGATCGTGGGGAGTGCGGTGGAGATGATCGAGATCTCCATCGCGGCCAGCAGGACCGACAGCATCAACGAACCGAGCACCATCCAAAGGTGCCGGTTGGTGAAACCCGGAACGGTCGAGGCGGTCACGGGCGCCAACGTACGCTCCCCGCGTGACCGACCGCCCACCGGAGCACCGCGAAGATCGCGCGCCGGCCCATGGGCGGCGAGTCGGCCGACTCCTAGGATCGGCTGCATGACGTCGCGAGGATCCGGGCCGACGACGACGAGCGGGGTGCCGCACGTCGAACTCGGCATGTACCCGTTCTCCTCGGTCGCCGGGGCGTGGGACGACCTGTGGGCGGCGGTACACGAGCGGGTGCCGTGGACGCCCCCGTCGCTGACCCGCTCGGGCGACGTGCACGCCCGCTGGTACGACAACGACTGCATCATCACCCACGTGTGCGGATGGCCGCTCGCCGCCCTGCACCGCAACGACATGCACGTCGTCGGCGCGTTCTCGCTCGACCTCGACGACGCCGACGGTCCGGGGCACTACCACTCGGTGTTGCTCGGCATCGACGACCGGCCACTGCCCGAACTCGTCGGGCCCGACACGCACGCCGTCGCCAACTCCGCCGACAGCCTCTCGGGCTGGCTCAGCCTCCTGGCGGCCACCGTCGGGCCAGGGCGCGACTGGCCCGGCACCGTCACCTTCACGTCGGCCCACCACGACAGCCTGCGGGCGCTGGCGAAGGGCGAGGCCGACCTGGCCTGCATCGACTCGTGGAGCCTGTCGCTGATCTCCGCCCAGGAACCGGAGCTCGTCCGTGACCTGTTTCGCATCGGTGTCGGCCCCCGGATCCCCACTCCGGCGGTGACCGCCCGGAAGTCGATCGGCGACCGCCTGGTGGGCGAGCTACGCGATGCGTTCGACGATGCGCTCCGCGCACCCGAGACGTCGGCGGCCCGCTCCGCGTTGCACATCGACGGCTTCGCCCGCCTCGACCTCGACGCCTACCTCGCCACCCTTCCGCTCGGGCCGTCGATCTAGCGTCGGTCGACCGACGCATCGGCGGCAGGCATCATCGGCCGTCGACGGAGGCTTCGATCTGGGCCATCGCGATCGGGGCCAGCACCTGATCCTGGAACGACCGGGCGTCGACGGCGGGACTCCACAGGAAGCCCTGACCGGTGCGGCACCCGAGATCGTGCAGGATGGTGCGCTGTTCGTCGGTCTCGATCCCCTCGGCGACCACGTCGATACCCAGCTCGTTCGACATCCGGATGAGCGCCGACACGACGGGGATCGACGGACCGTCGTCGCCGAGGTCCTTCACGAACATCCGGTCGATCTTGATCATGTGGATCGGGAGTTCGACGACCCGCGCGAGGGGGCTGTAGCCCGTGCCGAAGTCATCGGCGGCCAGCTTGACGCCGCGGTCGGCCAGCTTGGCGAACTCGGCGCGCAACGTGCCGTCGGTCCGGGCGAGGAACGTCTCGGTCAGCTCGAGCACCAGGAACTCCGGCGGGTAGCCGTACCGCGACAGCGTGGTGAGCACGAGGTCGGCGAACCCTTCGCACTCGAACTGGCTGCCCGACACGTTGACGTGGACCGCCGGGGCCGCCGCCGGACCGACCGTGTCGAGCCATTCGGCGGCCTGCCGGATCGACTCGTCGAGGATCCAGGCTCCGAGCTCGCGCATCAGGCCGGACTGTTCGACGAGATGCAGCCACTCTCCCGGCGGCCGGAGCGCCCCGCGGGCGGTTCGCCATCGGATCAGCGCCTCCGCGGCGGTCACCCGGCCGGTCGTCAGTTCCACCACCGGTTGCATGTGGATCTCGAACTCGTCGCGGGCGAGCGCCAACCGAACCTCCGCCATCATGCGCAGCCGCTTCGCCGCACCGTCGCGCAGGTCGGCCGAGTAGGTCACGATCGTCCGCGTCCCTGCTCGCTTCGCCGAGTTCACGGCGAGGTCCGCTTCCGACAGGAGCTGGTCGGCACCGATGCCCGGCTCGCCGAGCGCCACTCCGAGGCTGAGGTTGACCTCGTAGTCGAGCGCCTTGAGGTGGATCGGCATCTCGGTGGTCTCCAGGACCCGTTTCGCGACGAACGTGGCGTCGTCGACCGAGTCGACCGACGGGATCACGATCATGAATCGGTCGCCGCCGACCCGAGCGACCGTCGCGCCATCGGTGACGACGACGCGCAGACGCTCTGCGAGCGCCGCGAGCACCTGATCGCCGGTCGCGTGGCCGAACACCTCGTTCACCTCGGCGAACCCGCGAATGTCGATCGCGACCACAGCGACAGGCGAGCCGTCGCGTTCGGCCGCGTCGAGCTGTTCGGGCAGGGTGGCGCGGACGGCCGTCATGTTCGGCAGGCCGGTCAGCTGGTCCGCGAGTGCCGTCGCACTCAGCCTGCGTTCCGCATTCCACCGGTCGGTGGTATCCACGATCTGGAGCGACACCACGGCGTCGTCGTGTGCCCCGGCGAGCCGGCTCATCGACACGTTGAACCAGCGCTGCCGGCGGACGTCGGTCATCTCCACGCGCTTGCCGTCCCCGGGTGCGAGGCGGTCGACGAGGTCCACCAACGGTGTCCCCGACTCGTCGGCCAGGATGTCGCCGCATCCGTCGCCGATACTCAGACCGAACGTCGTCCGTGCCGGCCCGTTCGCCTCCGCGACGCGGAGTTGCCCACCCTGCGAGTGGACCAGCATCATGCCGACGACCGCTTCGACGAAGCCGGCGCGATAGACCGACTCGCTCGCCCGCAGCCGTTGCAGGGCACGCTCACGATCGGCGGTGCTGGCGCCGACCGTGATGACGAGCACCGCGCAGGTGACGATGAACAGCTGCAGTGGCATCATCCACTCGTCGACGTCCATGCTGTCGGAATGGCTCCACGCCGACAGCACGGTGCCGACGACCCCCACACCGAGGAGTTGGGCGGTGCCCGCCCGGACGCCGAGCCGAACGACGCTCCACAGCAGGAACGGCACGAGCAGGAACGCGTAGTTCTGGTCACCGCCGAATCCGAACGCGAGCACCGTCGTGGCGCTGACGCACGACCAGATCAGGACACACTCGACCAGCGATCGCGTGACCCGTGCCGGCGGTGACAGCGCGAACGGGGCGATCAGGAACATGCCGGTCGCGTGCGACGGCACGACGGCGAGGAACACGGCGACGGGGTCACCGTCGGCGAAGGCGTACACGGTGAACGCGGCGCCGACGCCGATCGCGAGGACGCCGACGACCACGCCGACGACGAACCGGACCACGTCCCCGAGACCGCCGAGCACGGCGATGCGCCGACGAGCGATGACGGCAGCGGCGAGTCCTGCCTCGATGGAGTTGCTGGCGGCGAACCCGAGGGCCACCGGCCACGCCCTTCCGCCGGAGATGTTGGCGATCACCGATGCCGTGAACAACGCCGTCAGATACCAGGCTCGATCGCGACGCGACCTGGCCACCACCGCCACCGCAACCCCGGATGCCGGCCACCACAATGCGACGTCGGAGCCGCTCGGCGTCAGCACGACGGCGGCGTGGCCGAGCAGCAGAATTGCCGCGGCGAACGACAGGATCGCCAGGGAGCGCGTTCGCCGCATCGGTTCGGACACGCCCTCTCATCGGCAGCCGTTCCGACGTCGTGAGGTGTCCCGATGAGATACCGATCGTGATAACACCGGATCACACGAGATATCGACGAAACCCAGGCCGAACGACGGTTTCAGCGGTCCGGATGTCACCCATCGGGACGACGAGAGTTCACCCGTCGCGCAGCGACCGGTACACCCGTCCGTGTCGATGCATCGTCACCGAGACGGCCTGCTCGCGCAACCAACGCGGCAGCTCGATCTCCGGCGCGCCGACCGGCTCGGCGTCGTCGACCGACACCCCGGCCCGGTGACACGCCACGGCGACCTCGGGCTCGATCGGCACCCCGACCGCCCGGTACCTGTCGACGCCGGATCCCACGACCCGAGCGGCGAATGCGCTCCCGTCCTCGGCGGCGGCTTCGCTGACGACGAGGTGGCACCCGACGGTCCGAGCTGCCGCCCGGATCAGCGCGCGGTGCCGCTCGGTGGCGAGTGGACCGAAGCGAACCGCGACGCCACCCGGCAGCGAGCGGTACCTGAACACGTTGCGCTCGACCGTCAACCCCGTCGCGTCGTGTTCCGCCGCACCGATGGTGTGCCACCACGCGGCGAACGAGGCCGCGACGTCGTCGGCGTCCACCGCGCCGTCATCGACCCACCGGCGGAGGGTCGCGACGTAGTTGGGCCCTCCGGCCTTCGCGGTCGGGCCCACCGCCGAGCGCTTCCAACCACCGAACGGCTGTCGCTGCACGATCGCTCCCGTGATCCCCCGGTTGACGTAGAGGTTGCCCGCCTCCACACGCTCGGTCCAGCGCTCGATCTCCGCGGGGTCGAGCGAGTGCAATCCGGCGGTCAACCCGAAGTCGGTGCTGTTCTGGATCTCGATCGCGTGGTCGAGATCGTCGGCGCGGATCACGCCGAGCACCGGTCCGAAACACTCGGTCCGTGCGAACCACGAGCCGGGCCGGACGCCGACCCTGATGCCGGGCGACCACAATCGCCGATCGGCCGAACGCGGCTCGGGACGCAGCAGCCAGCGTTCACCCTCGTCGAGTTCGGTCAGCGCCCGAAGCAGCGTCGGTCCCGGCGGCTCGATCAGCGGACCGACGTCGGTGGCGAGATCGTGGGCAGGCCCGACCCGAAGCGTCGCGGCAGCGTCACGAATCCGTTCGAGGAAGCGCGGGTCGTCGTAGAGCGGCGCCTCGACGATCGCCAGGCTGGCCGCCGAACACTTCTGGCCGGCGTGCCCGAATGCCGAGGCGACCAGGTCGGCGACCGCTTCGTCGAGATCGGCCGCGGCGGAGATCGCGAGCGCGTTCTTGCCGCTCGTCTCGGCGTGCAGGTGCAGTCCGGGCCGCCAGGAGTGGAACATGTCGGCGGTGGCGTGCGCTCCCGTGAGGATCACTGCGGAGACCTCGGGGTGGGTGATCAGGCGTCGGCCGGCGTCGTCATCGGCCGCCGGCACGAACTGCAGCACGCCGTCGGGCACCCCGGCTCGACGGCAGAGGTCGACGATCAGCCGTGCGGTGTTCACCGTCTGCGGTGCAGGCTTCAGCACCACGGTGTTGCCGGCCGCCAGCGCGGCGAGCACGCCACCCGCCGGGATCGCGAACGGGAAGTTCCACGGCGGGGTGACCACCACGGTGCCGAGGGGCGAACTGCTCACACCACCGGCGATCGACCCCAGACGGACCGCCTCGCGGGCGTAGTACCTCGCGAAGTCGACGCCCTCCGACACCTCCGGATCGCCTTGGGCGACGGTCTTCCCGGCGTCGGACGCCATCACCGCCAGCAGTCGACCGCGGGCGGCCTCGAACTCGTCACCGACACGGTCGAGTACTGCCGCTCGGTCGGCAACGCTCGTCGCGGCCCACCGCCAGCGGGCGGCGACCGACCGTGACACCGCCCGGTCCACGTCGGCGGGCGTGACTCGGTCGCCGTCTCGAGGTTCGGGCTCGTCTGCCTCGAGCGCTTCGGCGATCCAGTCGCGGTTCGGTCGTCGAGTCCAATCGGTGTCAGGAGCGTTGACGAACCGGGCCGGAGTGGCGCCGCTGTCGCTCACCGCTCGCACCGTCCCGGTCGGCGGCCGCGTGCGGTCCTGTGTCCTGCGACCGGCGTCGGACACGAGGCGGCGCCGCCGCACCGAATCGACGAAACGCTCGGCCTCTCGCTCGAACAGATCAGGCCGCTCTGCGAGGTCGTGGAGGTGCGCCAGGAAGTTGTCGGGCGAGGTGTTCTCGTCGAGACGGCGAACCAGATAGGCCAACGCAGCGGCGAAGTCGCTGCGCTTCACCACCGGCGAGTACAGCAGCAGGTCGCCGGTGGCCGACCGCACCACCGTGGACTGAGACGGCGACATGCCCTCGAGCATTTCGAACTCGATCCGCGCCGGACGACCCGCCGCCTCCTGCTCACGGCGGAGCCCGAGAGCCCACGCCACCTCGAAGAGGTTGTGGCTCGCGACGCCGATCCGCACGGCATCGTCGAAAGTGCGTTCGCCGAGCACGTCGAGGACCGCCTTGTAGTTGGCGTCGACCTCTGCCTTGCTGCCGTAGGGCGCAGCCGGCCAGCCGGCGAGTTCGGCGGCGGCATGTTCCATGGCCAGGTTGGCTCCCTTGACGAGGCGGACCTTGACCCGGCCACCTCCTCGTCGCCGACGCTCGACCGCCCAGCCGGCGAGGTCACGGGCGGCCGACCGCGACTCGGGCAGGTAGGCCTGGAGGACGATGCCGGCGTCGAGCGACGCGAGCTCGGGCTCGTCGAGCAGTTCGCGGAACACCGCGATCGTGAGATCGAGGTCCCGGTACTCCTCCATGTCGAGGTTGACGAACTTCGGCGGGTCGAACGACGCCGCGCAGCGGTACAGCGGACGCAGCCGTTCGACGACGCGGGCGACGGTGTCGTCGAATGCCAGAGGCGTGATCGCCGGACAGATCGCCGAGATCTTGACCGAGACGTAGTCGACGTCAGGGCGCCGGAGCCGTTCGATCACCATGGCGAGTCGACGTCGGGCCTCGCCGTCACCGACGATCGCCTCACCCAACACGTTGACGTTGCACCGAATGCCCGCCTCGGCGCGGCGGCGGAGATGGTCGGCGAACGCAGGATCGTCGGCCGGCAGGATCACGCCGTCGGACTCCGACCGCAGCCGCCGATTCACCAGCGGCATCACCACCCTCGGCATCGCCGGGGCGACCACCGCGCCGACCCGCAGCAACCATCGGTCGAGGCGCGACAGCGCACCCAGGTCGGCGTTCCGGACCAGCGCGGCGAATCGATGCGCGGCACGAGCCGGCAACGACATCCGACTCACCTCGTCGGTCAGCCGGACCGTGAAGTCCGCCGCCGCCGGGTCGGACACCAACGCCGCCAGACGCCGTCGACGCCGACGCTGCGAACGGTTGCCCGCCGCGTCGACCTCCGCTGCGGCGTCGACCCACTGTCGAGCGAGCGCAACGGCATCGGCGATACGCCGTTCGTCATCACGATCGACAGCCGGGGGCTCCGCCGGCGCTGGCCGGCGGGACACCGGAAGCCCTGATCGTTCGTACTGCCGTGCGACGTTCACACATCCCAGTCAACGCCTCGGGCGAGGGGCCGAGCTAGCACCTTCCACGGCCGACTACGCTCCATTCGTACCATGACCGTGAACGGTGCTCCGATCGAACTGCTGCTCGATCTGTTCCGCACCGTCCCGCACGTGATGGTGTGCGTGAAAGACGGCGACGGGGTGTACGTCGGCGTCAATCGGGCGTTCGTCCGTCGTACCCGACGCCGACACGCGAGCGAGGTCCTCGGCCGTCGCGCCGGCGATCTGTTCCCTGCCGGGTTGGCCGCGTCGTACGAAGCGCAGGATCGGGCACTGCTCGCCACCGGTCAGGCGGTTCGCAACCAACTGGAACCGATCGCCGACGCCGACACCCCGGCGCGGGGCG
>CAXAWD010000094.1:0-10274 GCA_963972325.1 uncultured Acidimicrobiaceae bacterium | reverse complement strand
AACGAGCACGTCGTCGCCCGGCTCGCCGTCGACATCGCCGGCCGGCCCGACATCTTCCCGATCAACTACGTGGTCGACGACGGGTCGATCGTGTTCCGGAGTGGGGCCGGCACGAAACTCGCCGGCGCCGTGCTCGGTCGCCATGTCGCCGTCGAGATCGACGGGCTGGACGTGGACGGTTCCGTCTGGAGCGTCGTGGTCAAGGGCATCGCCCACGAGGTCACCGAGATGACCGAACGCTTCGAGATCGACGAGCTCCCGCTGTACCCCTGGGTCACTTCGCAGAAGCCGAACTTCGTGCGGATCGACCCGCATCTGACGACCGGCCGACGGTTCCACGTCGCTGAGCGTGACCCTGCCCACGAGTACGAACTGGGCCTCAAGGCGCAACGCGAGCAGGAAGCCGCCGATGCGGCTGTGTCGAAACAGGGTGAGCACCACCCCGGTGCGCCCCGCCTCCGCCCGGGCTGAGCTCGCCCGCACCGACGACATCGTTCGCTAGGTTGCACCAGGATGCAGGCACCGAACCAACCCGCCGACGTACTCGACCACATCGGGCCCGGCACGCAACTCGTCACCCCGCTCGCCAACGGTGAACCCACGGCGGTCCTCGACGCGATCGAGGCCGGAGCCGACGAGCTCGACGGGGTGCGCATCCACCAGATGCACGCCGTCCACGACCGGCCGTACATCCGTGGCGAATTCGGTGACCGACTCCGACACATCTCGTACTTCCTGTCGCACGTGACCCGACCGCAGTTCGCGGCCGGCAACATCGGCCTCGTCCCGGCGCATTTCTCCGAGGTGTACCAGATCATGAAGTCGCGGACGGACGACCCGCTGGTGGTCGCCGCCGCGGCACCGCCCGACCGTCACGGTTACTTCTCGCTGGGGGTGTCCGCCGACTACACGTCGAGCTTCATCGGCCGGGCTCGGTTCTTCCTCGAGGTCACCGACCACATGCCACGCACCTTCGGCCGCAACCAGCTCCACATGAGCCAGCTCGTCGGCTGGTGTCGGTCCGACCGCCCGCTGGTGACCGTGCCCCCTGCATCCGCATCGGCGATCGACGACACCATCGCCGGGTACGTGGCCGAGCGGATCCCGAACGGCGCCACCATCCAGACCGGGATCGGTGCGATCCCCAACGCGATCATGTCGGCCCTGAGCGATCATCGCGATCTCGGCGTACACACCGAACTGCTCTCCGACGGGGTCATCGACCTGATCGAGAACGGTGTCGTCAACGGGATCAAGAAGAACCTCAACCGCACCAAGACCGTGGGGACGTTCGCGCTCGGCACCGAGCGCCTGCACCAGTTCCTCGCCGACAACCCTGCAGTCGAGTTGTGGCCGGTGCGCTACGTCAACAACCCGGCGATCATCGGACGCGAACGTGACTTCGTGTCGATCAACGCGACGTTGTCGGTCGACTTCATCGGCCAGTGTGCGTCGGAGACGATCGGCGGCAACTACTACTCCTCGTCGGGTGGCCAGAACGACTTCGCCCGCGGTGCGATGAACTCCGAGGGCGGACAGGGTTTCGTGGTGTTGCACTCGACCACCAGCTCCGGCAAGAGTCGCATCGTGCCACGCCTCGAGCCCGGCGACGTCGTCACGACCCCCAAGAACACGGTCGACAAGGTGGTCACCGAGTTCGGTGTGGCCGAACTCCGCGGTCGCTCGATCCGCGAACGCACCCGGGCACTGATCGAGGTGGCCCACCCCGATCATCGGGCCGAGCTCACCGAGCAGGCCCGGCAGATGAACTACCTCTGACCCGGCGCTCGGCCGCGGCTCAGTAGGGCACACTCCACGTCAACACGGCGCCCGAACCCGCTCCTGGTGACAGCGTGCAGTCTCCACCCAGGGCGTCGGCACGAGCCTTCATGTTGATCAGGCCGTTGCCGCCCGACAGGCGCCGTTCGTCGGCGGGCGGGCCGACCCCGTCGTCGACGACGCGCATCACCACGCGTTCCTCTTCGACCGCGACGGTGACGTCGACCTTGGAGGCGTTGGCGTGTCGGGCCACGTTGCCGAGTGCCTCGCGCATCGACGCCACCATCTCGACGCTCATCTCGGCGCTCAGCACGGATTCGACCGGGCCGTTGAGCCGCAGTGCCGGGGTGAAGCCCAGCACGCGGTTGGCCTGCGCGACCACGTCGGCGAGGTCCTGGCCGAGCGCGCCGCGATTGGCACTGTTGCCGAGGGTGAAGACGATCGTGCGGACCTCGTTGATCACGCGGTCGATCTCGTCGATCACCGAGTCGAGACCGGCGCTCGTGGCTTCGTCGGCGCCCGCGGCGATCGCCTGCACCGTGAGCCCGGTGCCGTACAAGCGCTGCAGGACGACGTCGTGGAGATCGCGACCGATCCGCTCGCGCTCGTCGAGCAGGGCGAGTTGCCGGTCGGCAGCCGCGAGACGCCGGGCGTCACGACGGCGTTCGGCGACGTCGCGCACCGTGGCGACGACATAGGTCTCGTCGCCGTCTCCGAACGGGCTGAGCGCGATCTCGACCGGGACCTCGCTGCCGTCGAGCCGACGCAATGCGAGATCGAGCCCGCTGCCCATCGGCCGCTGCGTCGGCGCATCGAAGTAGGAGTTCCGAAGCTGGGCATGGTGACCACGGGCCTTGTCGGGCACGAGTTCGTCGAGCGCTCGCCCGGTCAACGGCCCGTCCGCTCCGGCCAACTGCCAAGCGGCCTCGTTGTCGTAGACGATCGTCCCGTCGGCGGACACGACGAGTACCCCGTCGGGTGAGTATTCGACCGCGTGGGTGGACCATCGGGCGAGGGCACGCTGGAACTCTGCAGGCACGATGTGCACGGTAGTCCCTGCCACTGGGCACAAGGTCCCTTGCGCGGAGGCCCACGAAGATGATCGACTCGTACCATGTCATCTCCGATCACCGTTTTCCTGATGGACGACCACGAGGTCGTCCGGCAGGGCGTCCGCGCGCTCTTGGAGTCGACCGGCGAGATCGACGTGGTCGGCGAAGCGTCGAACGCGACCGAGGCGCTCGCCCGCATCCCTGCGGTTCAACCCGACGTCGCGGTACTCGACGTGCGGGTCCCCGATGGCAACGGCATCGAGGTGTGCCGCGACGTGCGCAGCGCCCACGGCACCCAGTGTCTGATCCTCACCTCGTACAGCGACGACGAGGCTCTGTTCGAGGCGATCATGGCCGGCGCCTCCGGGTACGTGCTCAAGCAGGTGCGAGGCAGCGAGTTGATCTCGGCGGTCAAGCGGGTGGCCGCCGGTGAGTCGCTGCTCGACCCCTCCGTCACCGGCAAAGTGCTGCAGCGGCTCCGCGAACCCGCACCGGTCGACGACCGGTTGCAGTCGCTGACGCCGCAGGAACGACGGATCCTCCACCTGATCGCCGACGGGATGACCAACCGGCAGATCGCCGGTGAGATGTTCCTCGCCGAGAAGACGATCAAGAACTACGTGTCGAACCTGCTCTCGAAGCTGGGCATGCAGCGCCGCACCGAAGCCGCCGTGTTCGCGACCAAACTCGAACTCTCCGGCCAGGCCATCGACCCCGACGAGTAACGAGCCAGCGGCTCACTCACGGAGATCTCGATCATCCCCTGACGGTCAACCATCCGTTCGTATCGACCCCAGGGCCGGCTGCCGGTGCATCGACGAACATCCCCCGGGGGCGGTCTCGGTCGGTCGGCCACGAACATGACCGGGTCGAACTCGTAGAGTCGGGCGGGATGGACGACGCCAACGACTCCCCGAACCAGGCCCTGCACGGATCGATCCTGGGCAACCGGGTCACTCGGACCGAAGACCCCGGCCTGCTCACCGGCTCACGCCACTACCTCGCGGATCTCGACCTCGACCGGCCGCTCCATGCCGTGTTCGTGCGCTCCGACATCGCCCACGGCACCATCCGCTCGATCGACACCGACGAGGCCCGGTCGATGCCCGGCGTCGTCGCCGTGTGGACCGCCGCCGAGCTCAATGTCGCACCGCATCACGGCTTCGCGAAGATCGGCGACGCGTTCATCCGGCCGCCACTCGCCACCGACAAGGTTCGCTTCGTCGGCGAGGCGTACGCCGTCGTCTTCGCGGAGACGCTGCAGGAAGGCGTCGACGCGGCCCAGACGGTCTGGGCCGACATCGACCCGCTGCCGTCGGTCACCGACCCCGAAGTCGCACTGGCCGCCGACGCACCCGTGCTGTTCGACGACCACGGCTCCAATCTCGCCGTCGGCGACAGCCCCGACGCGCCGCTCGACCTGGAGGCCGTGTCCGACGCGGTCGTCCGCGGTCGGTACGTCAACCAGCGCGTCGCCGTAGCCCCGATGGAACCGCACGGCGTCGCCGCCGCACCCGGCGCCGACGGGCGGATCACGGTCTGGACCTCCAACCAGTTCCCACACGTCGTGCACGCCGGCTTGGCCGCGTCCACCGGCATCCCCCGCGAGCGCCTCCACCTGATCACACCGCAGGTCGGTGGCGGCTTCGGCGGCAAGGCCGGGTTGCAGCACGAGTACACCGTGGTCGTCGTCGCCGCCGAGCGGCTCGGCCGAGCCGTCCGGTGGGTGCCGGGTCGGAGCGAGGACCTCATGGCGAAAGATCACAGCCGCGGCCAGGTCCAATACGCCGAACTCGGGTGTCGGAGCGACGGCACGTTCACCGGGCTCCGTGTCCGGCTGGTCGGCGACGGCGGCGCCTACCCCGGTGTGGGTGCCGCGCTTCCCGGCGGCACCCGGCGCATGTCGCACGGCACGTACGACTTCCCGGCGATCGACTTCGACGTCGCCGTGGCCGCCACCAACACCCCTCCCACCGGGGCCTACCGGGGCGCCGGACGGCCCGAGGCCACCGCATTGCTGGAACGACTCGTCGACCAGGCGGCCCGCGAACTCGACATCGACCCGATCGAACTCCGCGAGCGGAACCTCCTCACCGACGACGTGTTCCCGTTCACCACACTGACCGGCAACACCTACGACAGCGGCCGGTACCGCCTGCCACTCCACACCGCTGCCGAAGCGATCGGATACGACGATCTGCGTCGCGAACAGGCCGACCGTCGCCGCCGGGGCGACACCGTCCAGATGGGCATCGGTGTGGCGTCGTACGTCGAGATCACCGCCGGCGGCGGGGCCAGCGAGTGGGGCAAGCTCGAAGTGCACGACGACGGCTCGGCCACCATGTACTGCGGCACGCTGTCGCACGGCCAGGGCCACCAGACCGCCTACGCGATGCTCGTCAACGCGCAGACCGGCATCCCGGTCGACCGCATCACGCTGGTCGACGGCGACACCGACCTGGTCCCACGTGGCGGCGGCACCGGCGGGTCGCGTTCCCTCCAGCTCGGCGGATCCGCCGTGAACGAGGCGACCACTGCCGTGGTCGAACGGGCGAGAGAACTGGCCGCCCAACTCCTCGAGGCCGCCCCGGCCGACATCGTCGTCGACACCGACTCGGGCACGATCGGTGTCGCCGGCGTTCCGGCCACCGCGCTGACCTGGGCCGATCTCGCCGCCAAAGCCGCCGAGACCGACGACGGGGCGCTCGCCGCCGAGACCGTGTTCGAGGGCAAGGGCGCATCGTTCCCGTTCGGGGCCCACATCGCCGTCGCCGAGGTCGACACCGAAACGGGCGAGGCGCGACTCGTGCGTCACGTGGCCGTCGACGACTGCGGCACGATCATCAACCAACTCCTCGTCGAGGGCCAGCAGCACGGCGGGATCGCCTCGGGCGTCGGCCAGGCGCTCTACGAGGAGGTGCGGTACGACGCCGACGGCAACCCGATCACGTCGAACTTCGCCGACTACGCACTGCCGTCCGCGGCCGAGATGCCGAGCTTCGAGGTGCGCTCGACCGTCACCCCGTCGCCGAACAATCCGCTCGGGGCCAAGGGCATCGGCGAGGCGTCGACGATCGGTTCGACCCCGGCCATCCAGAACGCGGTGATCGACGCGGTCGCCCATCTCGGCGTGCGCCACATCGACATGCCGTGCACCGCCGAACGAGTGTGGCGGGCGATCGACGAGGCGCGGGCGGGCACCCACGAGCCATGGCGAGAGCCTCCTGCCATCTTCGCGACCCTGCCGAAGGGTCTCGAAGGAGACGCCACCGCGGCCGAGGCCGCCGACGGCATCTGACCCGCCGACGGCCACTCGATCAGCGTCGTGGCGGGATCAGGAGTCGCCATCCCGAGTTGGCGAGAGCACCCGAGTTCGTGGTGGTCACGACCACGTCCCACTGCGCGCCGTCCTCGCTGCACTCGGTGTTGACCGAGGTGTTGACCGCGATCCCCCAGTCCTGGACCCCACCGAAGTGGTCCTCGATCGTTCCGGCGATGCCGTGGCGTTCGATCGACACGTCGTCGGGGAACACGACGCAGTAGATACCGATCGGCGACGAGGGCGGACGGAAGATCACCGTGTCCTCGAGGCCGGGCGACGCCAACCGTGGCGAGGTTCCGCTCGTGTTGCCGATCATCCAGTGCATCAGGTACCGGTCGTCATGATCGTGGTCGCTGTAGTACCCCGCGACGTCGACGATCACGTCGACGCTGCCGAACGCGTTGTAGAGGTTGATCGCACCGCTCGGCGTCAGACCGGTGGTGACCGAGTTGGGCACCGGTCCGTCGCCGGGCAACGGGTTGAGGTTCGACGAGTTGGGTCGGTCACCGTCTCCCCACACCGTGACGAACGTCGGGTCGGTCGCACCGATGGCGGTGACGTTGAGCTGCAGGCTGCTCGCGCTCGCCGGCAGGCCGGTGCACTCCCCGTGGTCACCGGTCGCCTCGGCCGTGTAGGTCTCGTCGGCACCGATGGGCGTCGACCTCGGACCGACGTTGAACTCGCCCGCCCGCGTGTCGACGAGACGACACGGGGTGATCGGCACGTAGGTCGTGGCGCCGTCGGGCGACGTCGCTGCCACCAGTCCGATACCTCCGGCACCGAGCGTGACGGCGACCGCCGCACCGAGCGCGGCCCAACGTGAACGTGCAACTGACATACGAACCTCCCAGATCGTTCGGGCCGACGATAGGTGTCCGCCGCGCTGCCACACGCGGACTTGATGTGGCCGACCTCGAACGCGCAGCGGGCGACCACGGCCGAGGCCGTGATCGCCCGCCGAGGGAACGCTGCGCGAACGTCGTCAGCTGGGTTCGGTGACGACCACTGCGGTCACCATGCCGAACATGCCTTCTTCGAGTTCGACGTGGGTGAGGATGTGGCAGTGCCAGACCCAGGTGCCGATGTCCTCGGCCTTGAACAGCACCGAGTAGCGCTCGCCGGCGGCGACGTTGATCGTGTCGGCCCAGTACGGGTGATCGAGCGGGATGCCGTCCTTGGCGTAGACGAGCTGCGGCATCTGGTGCAGGTGCATCGGATGGTCGGTCAGCCCCTCGTTGTAGTAGTGCACCGCTGCCCACTGCCCCTGCTCGAGCACGAGCGGCTCGGTGGCCGGGAAACTCTTGCCGTTCAGTGTCAGGCCGATCACACCGGCGTCGTTGAGCACCATCGGCATGTCGATCGCCGGTTCGAGATCCATCGGGATCTCCACCCCGGAGATCGTCTGGCCGTAGGGGAACGGGCTGTCGCCGATGATGAACGACCCGAACATGCCGTTCGGCACCGAGACCTGGCTGTGGAGATGGGCGTGGTACATGCCGATCGCCGGTTCGTCGGCGACGAACTCGTACGTGTACGACGTGCCCGACGAGATCGGATCCTGCGTGTAGGGCGTCACGCCGTCCTGGTCGTTCGGGGTGTGGATGCCGTGCCAGTGGACATCGGTGCCCATCGGCGTCTCGTTGTTGACGATGATCTGCACTTTGTCGCCGACATCGACCCGGATCTGTGGCCCGGGCACCTGACCGTTGTAGGCCCAGGCGTCGACGATGTCACCCGGGGCACGTTCCCACGGGACGACGGCGGCGGTGAGTTCGAACTGCTTGGTGCCGTCGGGCAACAACACGTAGTCGAGCAGTTGGTTGCCGCGACCTTCGGTGTCGGCCGGGAACGCCAGCATCGAGTCGATCATGCGCTGGTCCATCGCTGCGGCGTCCATCGGCATCTCTTCTTCTGGTTCGCTCGGGGCGGCAGTCTCGCCGCCGCCTTCGGTGATCACCAGATCGGTGACCATGCCCGCCGACTCGTGCCCGACGACCTCGCAGAACAGGGTGTAGGTGCCGGGTTCGAGGACACCCAGATCGAGCGTCGTGGACCCTCCGCCGGGCAACACGGCGCTGGAGAGTCCGAGTTCACGAACCGCGGCGTTGTGGTCGATCGAGCCCTCGTTCGAGATGTTGAGGATCACGTGCCCGGCCGGCGCCGTCAGGTCGCCTTCCAATGCGAACTCGGTCAACGTCACGTTCAAACGGGACGTGGCCGGCGCACCGCTCGCACTGCCGTCGTCGCTCAGCACCGCTGCGATCGCGACGGCGCCGATGATGCCGACGATCACGATGACGATCGCCGACAGGGCGATCACCGCGAAGTTGGCGGACGGCGACTCGTTCGACTCGGGGTTCGCGGGCGAATGTGGCGGGGCGTCGAGCACGGACATGGCACCATCCAAACCGACACAACGTGCGTTGGAGAGGGCCGAAGGTCCCGAACATCGCGGCGAGCGGCTTCGCCCCGGTCAGCGGATGACGGCGACCGGTGCGTGGCTGTGGGCTGCCGTCTCGGCGCTGGTGGAGCCGAGCAGCAACTCGGAGAAGCCGCCACGGCCACGGCGACCGACGACGACGAGATCGGCATCGCGGGACGCCTCGATCAGCGCGAAACCACCGGTGCCGCGAGCGACGTCGGCGGTGACGGTGACCCCATCGGGGAACGGGCCTGCGGCGTCGACCACACGATCGACCACGCGCTGCGCGGCCTCGTCCATCGCGGTCAGATCGGCCGACTCGGGGTGGTACATGCCCACGGCGAGCGGCGGGAGGAACCAAGCGTGCACCGCCCGCACTTCTTGCACGCCGGGCAGGTTGGTCGCCCACTGGAGCGCACGCACCGACGGGCTGTCGTCGGCATCGTCGAAGTCGTCGACACCGACCACGACACGCTGTGGGGGCATCTGCGGGTCGTCGCCACGCACGACGACCACCGGCCGTTCGGTGTGGTGCAACACGTAGTTGGCGGTGGAGCCGAGCATCAGCGACAAGCGGCTGTTGCCACGATGTCCGACCACGATCAGGTCGGCTTCCTCACCTTCGCTGACGAGCGCCCGGCCGGCGTGGCCCCGCGGGGCCACCGGCACCACGCGTGGATCGTCGAGCTTGGCGACGAGTTCGTCGAGGCCCTGCTTCGAGAGTTGCTCGATCTCGGCGAGGTCGACCGCGACGACCATGTCGTAGCCGGTCATCAGTGGGACCTCCCAGGCGTGCACGACGACGATGCGGTCATCGGGGCCGGCGATGGCCCGCGCCCATGCGAGCGCCTCCTGCGACTCCTGGCTGGCATCAACGCCGACGACGACGGTCCTGGTCTCACTCATGAAGAGCTCCTTTCACTCCACCATGATGGTGCGCACGTCGAGCGGTACGGGGGACAGTGCCGAAGGTCCGTAACGGGCGCGCCGGTTGACCCCGGGCGCGTCCACGGCGAGAGTGGGCGCCGGGGGCACGATGGCGACGGTGCAGGCACGGCATCTCACGAAGCGGTACGGCACCGACACGGTCGTGCGCGACGTCGACCTCGACGTGATCGCCGGTGAACTGTTCGTGCTGGTCGGCCCGTCGGGCTGCGGGAAGACATCGGTGCTCAGGATGCTCGCCGGCCTCGAGGCGCCCTCGTCCGGCGACGTTCGGATCGACGGTGTCCGGGTCACCGGCACCCGCCGAGGCCGCGAGGCGGTCGCGATGATGTTCCAGGAGGCGGCGCTCTACCCCCACCTCGACGTCCGGGCGAACATCGGGTTTCCCCTGAAAGTCGCCGGTGAGCGGCGGTCGGACATCGATCGAGCGGTGCGCTCCATCGCCTCGTTGTTGGGGATCAGGTCACTCCTGGAACGCCACCCCGCCCAGATCTCGGGCGGGCAGCGTCAGCGGGTCGCGATGGCTCGATCGCTGATCCGACGTCCCGACCTGCTGCTCATGGACGAACCGATGTCCAACCTCGACGCGAAGTTGCGCGGCGAACTCCGAGCGACGATCGGGCACCTCCACCAGGCGAGCGAGATGACGATGGTGTACGTGACCCACGATCAGGTCGAGGCATTGTCGCTCGCCGACCGTCTGGCGGTGATGCGCAGCGGGCAGATCGTTCAGGTCGGCACACCGAGCGAGGTG
>CAXAWD010000093.1:0-10356 GCA_963972325.1 uncultured Acidimicrobiaceae bacterium | reverse complement strand
CTGCTACCGGCGCCACGGTCACAACGAGGGCGACGACCCGAGCTACACCCAGCCGTTGATGTACCAGGCGATCGCGCAGCGCCGCAGCGTCCGCAAGCTGTACGTGGAGACGCTGGTCAAGCGCGGCGACATCACCGTCGACGAGGCGGAACAGGCGCTCAGCGACTTCCAGAGCAAGCTGCAGGTCGCACTCGAGGAGACCCGCTCGAAGGCGTCCGAGGTGCACAAGGTCCCGCCGCCGCCGAAGCCGGCCGGCGTGCTGCCACACATCCCGACCGGTGTCGAGCGCGACACGCTCGAGCGCGTCTTCGCCCAGCTCACGGCGTACCCGGACGGCTTCACGCCGCACCCGAAGCTCGCGAAGCAGTTCGAGTTGCGGAACCAGCAGTTCGAGTCAGAGCACGATCTGGACTGGGCCACGGCCGAAGCGCTCGCGATCGGCTCGCTGATCCTCGAGGGGCATCCGGTGCGTCTCGCCGGCCAGGACTCACGCCGTGGCACGTTCAGCCAACGCCACGCGGCGCTGGTCGACTTCGAGACCGGCGTGCCCTGGATCCCGCTCGCGGGTCTCGAGGGTGCCGAGGCGAACTTCTGGGTGTACGACTCGCTGCTCAGCGAGTACGCGGCGCTCGGGTACGAGTACGGGTACGCCCACGCGAACACCGAGGCGCTCGTCATGTGGGAGGCGCAGTTCGGCGACTTCATCAACGGCGCTCAGATCATCATCGACCAGTACATCGTCGCCGCCGAGGACAAGTGGGGTCAGCGCAACGGCGTGGTGCTCCTGCTCCCGCACGGCTACGAGGGGCAGGGGCCCGAGCACTCGTCCGCCCGGATCGAGCGGTTCCTCACGCTCGCCGCCGAAGACAACATGCAGGTCTGCAACGCCACCACGGCGGCGCAGTACTTCCATCTCCTGCGTCGGCAGGTCCACAGCGAACGGCACACGCCGCTGGTGCTGTTCACGCCGAAGCAGGGCCTGCGGATGAAGCAGACCCGTTCGCACATCGACGAGTTGACCACCGGTTCGTTCGAGGAGGTGCTCGACGATCCCGGCGTGACCGATCCCGGCGCGATCGAGCGTGTCGTGTTCTGTTCCGGCAAGGTCGCGTGGGACGCCATGGCCGAGCGTGACGAACGCGGCGCGCCGGTCGCCGTCGTGCGCGTCGAGCAGCTGTACCCGCTGCCGACCGCCGAGATGCTTCGCATCGTGCAAGAGCGCTACCCCAACGCCAAGGAGCTGCGTTGGCTGCAGGAAGAGCCCGAGAACATGGGCGCCTGGAACTTCATCGAGCACCACGTCTGGCGGGTCAAGGAACTCGGTTACGACCTGCGGCACATCGCGCGGCACGAGTCGGGCAGCCCGGCCACCGGGTCCAAGGCCGTGCACGACCAAGAGCTCGCCGAGCTCATGGACCGGACGTTCGAGGGGTACTGAGTCCCGCGTCGCTCAGGCGCGTTCGTCGAGCCGGGCGAGCGCGTGGGCGATCGTCGACGTCGGTGTCGGGAGGTCGGCCCACGGGTCGGCCTTCTGAGCGAGGCGTCTGAACACGTTCGACAGGGAGATCCGACGCGGGTGGAAGCCGGCGTCGAGCGCCTCGTCCCAATCGAGCGGGGCGGCGACCGGTGCACCCCGGATCGGTCGGAGCGAGTACGGCGCGACGGCGTGGCTGGCCGGTCCGTTGCGGAAGATGTCGAGGAACAGCCGGCCATGTCGCTGGTTCTTGCGGAACTCCAGCGTGAACTCGCCGCGCTCGCTCACGATCTCGGCGACACGGCGTGCGAAGGTACTCGTCAACTCGAAATCGACGTCGCCTTCGTCGGTGACGTCGACCACGATGTGCAGCCCGCGTGAGCCCGTGGACTTGACGCGTGGCGCGAGTTCGAGGCCGTCGAGGACCGATCGGAGCTCGTCGGCGGCCGCGCGGACCGGATCGAGGTCGTCGCTCGACGGATCGAGGTCGAAGATCAGCTCGATCGGTCGGGTCGGTGCCGAGGCGTCGGTGAGCAGCGTGTGGAAGACGATCGCACCCTGGTTGGCGAAGTACACGAGCCCGGCGGCATCGGCGACGACCGGGTAGCGGGTGACGCCGCCGCCTGCCGTGTCGAGTTCGACGCGTTCGATCCAGTCGGGAACGTGATCGGGTGTGTTCTTCTGGTAGAAGCCGAACTCGTCGATGCCGTCGGGAAACCGCTGGAGCACGAGCGGTCGTCCGGCGACGTGCGGCAGCATGTGTTCGGCGATCCGCTCGTAGTAGTCGACGACATCGCGCTTGGTGACGGGGTCGTCGCCGGGGAAGTAGATCTTGTCGAGGTTCGAGAGCTCGATGGTTCGGCCGGCCACGGTGCGCTCGCTCACGATGCGGTCCCCGGTGTCTCGCGGACCACCCGGTCGGCGGGTTTGTCGTCGCGGAGCCCGAGGAATCGTGGATGTCGGAGCCGCCCCGCGGTCGTCCACTCCGTGAAGCCGACCTCGCAGACGAGATCGGGCGACACCCAGTGGACGCCAGCCCCACCGGGAGCGTCGTCGAACGGCGATCCCGGCCGTTCCCGGTCGGCGAGCGCGGCGGAGAGACGGCTCAGTTCCTCGTCGCCGAAACCGGTCCCGACCCGACCGGCGAAGCGCAGTACCTCGCCGTCGTGGTAGCCGACGAGCAGCGCTCCGAACCCGGTGCGTGAGCCCTTCGGCTCGGTGTATCCGCCGATCACCAGCTCCTGCTGGGCAACACACTTCAGCTTCAGCCAGTCGCGGCTCCGCCCCGATCGGTAGGCGCTGTCGGCTCGTTTGGCGATCAGACCTTCCCATCCCTTCCGACACGCTTCGGTGAGCCATGACCGGCCGACGCCGTCACCGCCGTTGCGGTGGATGCAGAATCGGAGCGGGTCGGCGAAGTCGATCGTCGATCGCAGTCGGGCCTTGCGGTCGCGAAGGGGGCCCGGTCGCAGGTCGGTGTCGCCGATCTGCATCACGTCGAACAGATAGAGGAATCGGCGCCCGTCGCTCCGCTGCAGCCGGGCGAAGCTCGTGACATCACCGTCGAAGGCGACGACCTCGCCGTCGGCGACGAATCGGTCGCAGGGCTGGGACCGCACCGCGGCGGCGATCTCCGGATAGCGGTCGGTCCGGTCCTTCTCGTTGCGGGACCACAGCCGCACGTCGTCGCCGTCACGGACCACGACGAGGCGGATGCCGTCGAGCTTGCGCTCGAAGATCCACCCGTCGCCGTCGACGGGTTCGTCGACCAGGGTGGCGAGCGTCGGGGCGATGAACCCGGGATCAGGCATCGTCGGCCATCAGTTCGGCGACCTGTTCGACGGTGTAGCCGCTCAGGACGGATTCCGGTTGGGTCGACGTCGGCCGGCGACGAGCGTCGGCGTCGTCGTCGTCCCGCTTGATCAGCAGCCACTGGTCGTCCTCCGGACGGAACCGCTGCAGCGTGTAGCCGCCGGTCAGCTTCCGGCCGGCCAGACGGAAGCCGAGGTGCCCGTGGTCGAGGGCGTCGGCGACGCTCATCGGCTCGCCGTCGTCGTCGGTGGTCAGGTGTTCCCAGGTGCCGACGTCCCACACGATCACGGCGCCGCCTCCGTACTCGCCGGCGGGAATGGTGCCCTCGAAGTCGATGTAGTCGAGCGGGTGGTCCTCGGTCCTGACCGCGAGGCGTTTGTCGCGCGGGTCGGTCGACGGCCCCTTCGGGACGGCCCACGAGAGCAACACGCCGTCGTCCTCCAGCCGGAAGTCGTAGTGCTCTCGCGAGGCGTCGTGGTGCTGGATCACGAACCTCGGTAGGCCGTCTGCCGGCGGGACGTCGGTGGTGCCTGACGGTTCGTCGGTCCGATCGAAGTCGCGCTTGGCCCGGTACTCGTCGAGTCGCTCGCTCATCGATCCGCCGCTTCCGCGAGGACGCCGTCGACGTCGGACGCGAGACCGACCCGGACGATCGCAGCGACGAGTCGGCCGAACGTGCCCACGTCGGCAACGGTACGCCGTAGCCCGGTGGCCGTCGAGGGGAGGGCGAGCGACGTGGCGGTCTCGAGCGTCCGTTCGTCGACGTACGGGTCGAGTTCGTCCCAGACCACCTGGGCCTCACGAAGGAACACGTGCGCGCCGACGTCGCCGATGCCGGTGAACTCCGTGAGGAGGTCGTGTTCCCGCACGGGATCCCGGTCGGCGGCGTCACGGAGCCGTCGCAGGTCGCCCTCGTACCGCTCGACGAGCAGCGTCGTGGTCCGTTCGAGGTAGCGGGCGGTGCTCTCGTCGTAGCGGGCGTATCCGGCCCGGTCGAGCACACGGGTCCGCTGCTCCCATGTGGAGTCGAGCATCGACGCCGGTGTGGTCCAGCCCGCATCGGCGAGCGCCCGCGTCGCAGCGATCGCGACGTCTGCCGAGATGCGGGCGCTGACGAGGAGCGACATTGTGAGCAGCCGGAACAGTGGCGCCGGCGTGTTCCGGTCGAGTCGGATGCCGGCCTCGGAGGCGAACGTGCGGCCGTATCGGCGGAGCAGGGCCTCGACGACCTGCTGGTTCGATGGTTGGGGCATGTCGGCGGCCTCCTTCGTCTCCGGTACGGACACTCGGGGCGTTACCCGTTCGGAGCGCCGGCCATGCACCGCGACGATCGGGCCGACCGGATTCAGCGCAGCGATCTGCCGAGCGCCGCCTCGAGATCGGTGATCGCCTGGTCGGCGCCGAGCACCTTGATCGTGGTCATCCCCATGGCCCTCGCCGGCTTGAGGTTGATGCCCAGGTCGTCGAGGAACACGCACTGGGTCGGCTCGACGCCCGCGAGTTCGCACGCGATCTCGTAGAACCGCGGCTCGGGCTTGCGGCACCCGACCTTGCTCGACTCGACGACGTGGTCGAAACGGTCCATCACCGCGTCGACATCGGGTCGCCCCGATCCGCCGTCCTTGCTGCGGACGTTGTTGGTGAGGCAGGCCGTGACGAACCCTGCCTCGATCACCCGGTCGAGCGCGGTCACCATCTCGGGGCGCACTCCGCCGCTCAGCATCGCGAGCACGTCACGGCCGGGGACCCGATGGCCGAGGGCTTCGGCCTCGTCGGCGAACAGGTCGTCGAACGTGGCAGCATCGATGTCGTGGCGCTCGATCAGCGCCCAGGCGTTGGCATCGGGATTCCGGGCGTTGACCGACCGGATGAAATCCTTCGGCAGGCCGTGATCGGCCTCGTACCGGTTGAACGCGTCGAACGGGCTGGACAGGATCACGCCGCCGAAATCCCAGAAGACGGCTCGGACGTTCGCGCCGGCCGTTGTGGCCGCTTCCGTGGTGGGCATGGTCCGACACTCTACGATGTGAGCCGGCGCCGCCCTCTGCGCGCCTGAATCGAGAATCAACAACACATGTCCACATCACAACAACCCACGCTCTTCGTCGTCGATGGTTCCAACATCGCCACCGAGGGTCGTTCCCAGCCGAGCCTCGACCAGCTCAACGAAGCGGTCCTGGCCTTCATGGACGAGCACCCTGGTGTCGAGATCACCGTCGTCGTCGATGCGACGTTCGGCCACCGCATCGCCAAGAAGGAAGTCAAGGCGTTCGACGAAGCGGTCGCCAACAACGAGCTGGTCACCCCACCCGCCGGCGCCATCGGCCGCGGCGACGCCTTCGTGCTGTCGATCGCGCACAAGGCCAAGGCCGGCGTGCTGTCCAACGACTCCTTCCAGGAGTTCCACGGCGATTACGACTGGCTCTTCGACGAAGGTCGCCTCATCGGCGGCAAGCCCGTGCCGCACGTCGGCTGGGTCTTCGTGGCCCGCACGCCCGTGCGTGGCCCGAAGAGCCGCCAGGCGGTCAAGGAAGCCAAGCAGGCCGACCGCACCGAGGCGAAGCAAAAGGCGAACCGTCGAATCCGCGCCAAGCAGGGTGACGACGGTTCGGCCGAGGAATCATCGACGTCGTCCGACTCGTCGGAATCGTCCGATTCGTCGAGCTCGTCGAAGGAAGGGTCGAAGCGCTCGTCGGGCCGCGGCCGGGGTCGCCGACGGTCCGAAGCCACGACCGACGACACGTCGACCGACACCGTCACCTCCGGCGGCGAGTCAGGCGGCGGAACCGGGTCGTCGAAAGACCACGTCAACGAGCTGATGCCGTTCCTCGAGTTCGTCGAGAAGCATCCGATCGGCACCAGCTGCACGGTGCAGGTCGAGAGCTACGCGTCGCACGGAGCGTACGCCCGGATGGGCGACGTCCTGGTGTACATCCCGTTGCGCCTGATGGACGACCCGGCGCCTCGGAGCGCCCGGTCGGCGCTGTCGATCGGCGATGCGATCGCCGTTGTGATCGTCGGCTTCACACCCGACCGTCGCAGCATCGACGCAGCGCTCCCGCACATGGCGACCGAGCACACCACGTCGGCGCCCGATACCGGGGCCGACGCCCCCGAGCCCGCCCCCACCGAGCCGAAGAAGGCTCCGGCCAAGAAGGCCGCGGCCAAGAAGACGGCGGCGAAGAAGGCTCCGGCGAAGAAGACGGCGGCGAAGAAGGCTCCCGCCAAGAAGGCCCCGGCGAAGAAGACGGCGGCGGCCAAGAAGACGGCGGCCGAGAAGGCTCCCGCCAAGAAGGCCCCGGCGAAGAAGACGGCGGCGAAGAAGACGGCGGCGAAGAAGGCCCCGGCGAAGAAGACGGCGGCCGAGAAGGCTCCGGCCGAGAAGACCGCGGCGAAGAAGGCTCCGGCCAAGAAGGCTCCCGCCAAGAAGGCGGCGGCGAAGAAGACGGCGGCGAAGAAGACCGTGGCGAAGAAGACGGCGGCGAAGAAGGCTCCCGCCAAGAAGACCGCAGCGAAGAAGACGGCGGCGAAGAAAACCGCGGCCGAGAAGTCCGGCAACTGATGCGTGTCGTCACCTGGAACGTCAACTCGCTGCGCGCCCGGTTGGAGCGGGTCGAGGAGTGGGTCACCGAGGTGCAGCCCGACGTGCTGTGCATCCAGGAGACCAAGCTCGCCGACGACGCGTTCCCGGCGCTCGCATTCGAGACGCTCGGCTACGAGACCGCGCACTACGGCCAGGGCCAGTGGAACGGGGTGGCCATCCTGTCGAAGGTCGGTCTCGACGACGTCGTCACCAACTTCGCCGACGGCATCGAGCCCGACCCCGACGCCCGCATCGTCACCGCGACCTGCGGCGGTGTGCGGATCTCGTGCTGCTACGTGCCCAACGGGCGGGCGCTCGATGACCCGCACTACGAGTACAAGCTGAGTTGGCTCGACCGACTGCGCGATCATCTCGGGCGCGACACCGATCCCGGCGCCGACGTGATCGTCACGGGCGACTTCAACATCGCACCCGAAGACCGAGACGTGCACGACATCTCGAAGATGGAGAACGCCACCCACGTCAGCGCGCCCGAACGAGACCGGCTCGCGGCGCTGGAGGCATGGGGGCTCACCGATCTGTTCCGACAGCAGCATCCCGACGCCGACAAGGTGTTCTCGTGGTGGGACTACCGCGGTGGCGACTTCCACCAGGGGCGCGGGTTGCGGATCGACCTGGTGCTCGGCTCGGCCAGTGTGGCCGAGCGGTGCGAGTGGAGCGCCGTCGACCGCAACGCACGCAAGGGCAAGAGCCCCAGCGATCACGCGCCGGTCATGGTCGACCTGGCCGACTGACGGTCAGGAACCGGTCGGTACGTCCGACAGCACGGCGTCGATCCGGGCGAACAGCCGACGCGAGGTCAACGCACCCAGACCGGTCAACTCGTCGAGCGCCTCGGCCGACGCCGGAGGATGTTCGGCGATCATCCCGAGCACCTGGTCGGTGCAGATCGCGTCGGGCAGGATGCCGGCGGCGCGTGCGGCGGCATCGCGCCATTCGTGCAGTCGCTCCAATGTGACCGCACGGGGAGACCTGGCCATACCGACCAACGATTCCGGCGGCGGCAGCAGGGGCGGGGCCTCGCTCGTGAATCCGTCCAGGAACGGCGTGAGCTTGCGCTGGTACCCGTGGCGTCGTTCCGCCCAGTTGACCGTGAGACGGTCGGTCGCCCGCGTGAGCGCCACGTACAGCAACCGTGCCTCTTCGGCCTTGGCCGCCTTGGTGGCAGCCGAACGATGGGGCACGAGGCTCGTCTCGCAGCCCACGAGGTAGACGGTGTGCCACTCACGCCCCTTGGCCGCGTGGAACGTCAGCAACTCCACGCCGGGCGCTTCCCGGCCGAACGGGTCGTTCGACATCACCCAGGTTCGGAACGCACCGCCGTCGCCGGTGGGGTGTTCGCGGAGGAAGTCGAGCGCTGCTCGCGCGACCTCGGCGGCCGGGTCGTCGTCGGTGTCGGCCGCATCGGTGCGGTCGAACGCCCACCGACGCAGCCGGTTGTTGTCCTGCAGGCGGTACGCCTCGGTGAGGAAGGGGGTGAGCACCGACCCGGCGCCGTCGACGACCCGGCGGGTGCTGACCCCGACCTCTGCCAGTGCAGCCCGGGTGGGGGCGAGTGCTGCGTGGGTGCGAGCGAGCACGGCGACGCGAGCGCTCCGCACCAGGGTCGGGTCGAGTCGGGCGATCGCCGACGCGACCCATGCGGCCTCGGTGGCCTCGTCGTCGTGCCGCACGATCGTGACCGTGTCGCCGTCCGGGCGGGCGGACTCGATGCTCGATCGATGCTCGTCGGCCCGCAGCGCCTGCGCGCCGACTTGGACGATCTGTGGCGTGCACCGGTGGTTGACGGGGAGACGAACGACCTCGATGCCGGGGAATCGATCGGAGACGTCACGGAGAATGGTCGGGTCGGACCCGTTGAACCCGTAGATCGCCTGGGCCGGATCGCCGACCAGGTACAGGTCGTCGACACCCAGGCGCAGCAGGTCGACCAGACGGTGCTGCAGCGGGTTGAGGTCTTGGGCCTCGTCGACCAGTACGTGGCGGAACCGCCACCGGGTCGCCGCCGCGAACTCGGAGTCGGACTCCAGCCCGTCGATCGTGAGCTGGAGCAGGTCGTCGAGGTCGACGACGCCGCGACTGCGCTTCTCCTTGCGATACGCCACCAGCGCTTCGGCGACCCGCCCGGCCTCGACGACCGATCGGCGCCGCCCGTGGCGCACCGCCGCCTCGTACGCCTCGGCGTCGATGCCCCGGGCCGTCGCCCAGTCGAGTTCGGCCACGAGGTCGTCGAGATCGGCTGAACCCATGATGTCGCCGACGATGCGTTTGCGGTCGGTGATGATCGTCCGCGGCGGCTGATCGAGATCGAGCCATCTCTGACGGAGGAGCTGCTGGGCGACCGAGTGGAACGTACCGGCGGTGACCCGTTCGGTGAGTCCGAGGCGGGGGAGTCGTCGGCGCAGCTCACCGGCCGCCTCACGGGTGAACGTGAGCACCACCGTGTGTGCCAGATCGGCGGTGCCGGCGGCGACCCGGTAGGCCACTCGGCGGGTGAGTACACGGGTCTTGCCCGACCCGGCGCCGGCGATCACCGCGACCATCGCCGACTCGGTCGTGACCGCGCGCCGCTGGTCGGCGTCGAGGTCTGCCAACACTGCGTCAGGGTCCACGCCGCCACGGTACTGTTCCACTCATGCCATACCCGAAGAAGCTGCTCAACGACTACGAGACGGTGGCGCTCGACCTCCACCCGCACTGGTGGTACTTCGCCGAACCGGTACTCGCGTTGGTCGGATCGATCGTGCTCGGCATCGTCGTTCGCGTGCTCCTCGACGGCGGCGACGCCGAGAAGGTCCTCACCTGGATCTCGATCGTGTTGATCGTCGGCAGCGCCATCTGGCTGGCCCTCCGGTACGCCAAGTGGGCCAACACGAACTTCGTGATCACCAGCGACCGCATCATCTTCCGGAGTGGCGTCGTCGCCAAGAGCGGTATCGAGATCCCGCTCGAGCGCGTCAACAACGTGCTGTTCAACCAAAGTCTGTTCGAGCGGCTCCTCGGCGCCGGTGACCTGCTCATCGAGTCGGGTGGCGAGGCCGGCCAGCAACGCTTCTCCGACGTGCGTCGGCCCGAGCGGGTCCAGAACCTGATCCACGCCCAGATGGAGGTCAACGAGTCGCGCCGATTCGGCACGCCGGCAGCCGGTACCGACATCCCCTCCCAGCTCGAGAAGCTCGAAGGTCTCCTGGAGCGCGGAACACTCTCACAAGAGGAGTTCGACGAGCAGAAGCGGCGCTTGCTCGAGGGCTGAGTCCCGTTCCTCCATCGGCATCGGCGCGTGTCACACTCGTGCGATGAGCCGAGCCACACTGCCGTCCGGAATCGAGTTGGAGTACGACACGTTCGGGTCCTCGGACGATCCGCCGCTCCTGCTCGTGATGGGTTTCGGCGCCCAGATGATCCTCTGGGACGAATCGTTCTGCGAGTTGCTCGCCGGGAGCGGGCGCTACGTCATCCGGTTCGA
>CAXAWD010000092.1:0-10462 GCA_963972325.1 uncultured Acidimicrobiaceae bacterium | reverse complement strand
CAGGTCGTTGCGGGGGTCGACGACGTGGTCGTCGTCGAAGTGGCCGGCGGCGAGTTCGCCGATCGACGCCTCCGCCCGCCGGTCGGAGAGCGACGGGGCAACCGGCCCCGGGGCGCCGTGCGCACGGGTGCGTCGGACCTGGCCGGTGGCATCACGAAGTTCGACCCGCTGCGGGCGGAAGGCGGCGACGCCCTCGCGGAGCGCTCGCATCGATCCGGTGTCGTCGATCCGGGTGGCCCGCCGGGTCGACCGGTGCCTGTCGGAGACTCGACGCTGGCTCCGGCGCTCGGTGCCCCAGAACTCCTGGGTCAGCTCGTCCTGAGCGTCGTGTTCGTGATCGAACGGTGAGGTGTCGTCGGGACGTCGCATCAGCAGTCAGGTGATCGTGGTGGGTCGCGGCCACCGGTCGGCGACGTGCGATCTCCCCAGGTCTACTCGTTCCGTCATCAAACCGCAACATCGTCGTCATCGAACCGCAACCAAATGACATGGCTGTAATCAGTCCGGCGAGCCCGAGCAGCGCGTCGCGGGCACGGACCCGGACACGAAACGACCGCGACACGTGATCGTGTCGCGGTCGTCGTGGCGGAGAAGGTGGGATTTGAACCCACGGACCGAGTTACCCCGGTCAACGCCTTAGCAGGGCGTCCCATTCGGCCGCTCTGGCACTTCTCCGCCCGGGAGTCTATGGGCCGCCGTCGCGAAACGGAAACGGTGGACGACTCCTGCCGCGTCACTAACCTGACCGACGGAACGGTGGCAGAGTGGACGATTGCACCCGCCTTGAAAGCGGACGACCTTCACGGGTCCGGGGGTTCGAATCCCCCCCGTTCCGCCAGACGATCGTCGCCGTGCACGCGCCCGACGGTCAGGTGCGGGGGCGAGTCCGGAGCGTCACGAGGCCTCCGTCGACCGCGAGGATCGTTCCCGTCGTCGAGCCGGCGAGCGGGCTCGCCAGGTAGCAGATCGCTGCCGCGACCTCGTCCGGGGCGACCAGGCGACCGATCGGCTGTCGTGCGTCGAGCGCTGCCCGTTCGGCCTGGGGATCGGGGGCCTGCTCGAGGAGGCGACCGATCCACGGGGTGTCAGCGGTGCCGGGTGCCACCGCGTTGACCCGGATGCCGTCGTCGACGTGGTCGGCGGCCATCGCCATCGTCAGGGCGTGCACCGCACCTTTCGTCGCGCTGTAGAGGGCCCGTTCGGGCAACCCGACCGACCCGGCGACCGAGCCCGTGTTGACGATCGCCGCATGGTCGGACGCCCGCAGGTGGACCAGCGCCGCCCTCGCGACGCGGACCATGCCGAACAGGTTGACGTCGAACACCCGCGCCCACTCGGCGTCGGTGTTGTCGGCCACCGTGCCCTGTGCACCGATGCCGGCGTTGTTGACCACGATGTCGATGCCGCCGAACCGGTCGGCGACGTCGGCGATCGCAGCGGCGACCGACTCGTCGTCGGCGACGTCGCACCGCACACCGACCAGCGGTGCCTCCACCTCGGGATGGAGATCGAGTGCCACGACGGTCGCTCCACTCGCTGCGAGCAGCTCGGCAGTCGCCAAGCCGATACCGGATGCGCCGCCGGTCACGACGGCGACGAGGTCTGCGAACTGTCGCCCGAACGGGCCGGAGGTGTTCGTGCCGGTCATGCCGGCCCCACGTTCCCATCCATGCCGATCGTGATGCATCGACGGGAGGCGTGTTCGGTTCTGACGAGTCTCATGTGGTGGTTCCTTGGTTCGGGGGTCGTGGGTCGCGGGTCAGGGGTCGTGCATCGGTCCCGTCGACGCGTGACCGCGTGACGGGCCTTCAGTGGGACGCCGGCAGGTAGCGGCGCAGTTGCGTCACGTGGCCGGGTTCGAGTTCGTCGAGCGAGCGGACGCCGAGCAGCTTCATGGTGCGCACGATCTCGTCGGAGAGGATCTCGATCGCCCGGTCGACGCCCTCGCGCCCGCCCGCCATCAGGCCGTACAGGTAGGCCCGGCCGACCAGGGTGAACCGGGCGCCGAGCGCGACCGCGGCGACGATGTCGGCACCCGACATGATCCCGGTGTCGATCATCACCTCGGTGTCGTCGCCGAGTTCGCGCACGACCGACGGGAGTAGTTCGAACGGCACCGGGGCGCGGTCGAGTTGGCGTCCACCGTGGTTCGAGAGCAGCACGCCGTCGACGCCGAGCTCGACGCATCGGCGCGCGTCATCGAGCGTCTGGACACCCTTGACGACGACCTTGCCGGGCCACTGATCCTTGATCCACACGAGATCGTCGAAGTCGACCGTCGGATCGAACATCGAGTCGAGCAGCTCGGCGACCGTGCCGTCGAACTGTTTGAACGACGAGAACCCGATCGGCTCGGTGGTCAGGAAGTCGAACCACCAGCGCACCCGCGGGATCGCGTTCAGCACGGTGCGACCCGTGAGCGTCGGCGGGATCGTCAGGCCGTTGTAGCGGTCGCGCAGCCGCGCTCCGGCGACCGGCACGTCGACGGTGACGAGCAGCGTGTCGAACCCGGCCTCGGCGGCGCGGTTCATCACGCCCATCGAGCGGTCGCGGTCTTTCCACATGTAGAGCTGGAACCAGTTGCGGCCGTTCGGGTTCGACGCGGCGACCTCTTCCGGCGTGCTGGTGCCGACGGTCGAGAGGGAGAACGGGATGCCGGCAGCGCCGGCGGCGGCCGCACCGGCGCGCTCGCCGGCCGTGTGCATCATGCGGGTGAACCCGGTCGGCGCGATGCCGAACGGCATCGCGGACTCACCACCGGCGATGGTGCAGGTCGTGTCGACATCGGAGACGTCGCGCAGGATCGCCGGGTGGAACTCGATGTCCTTGAACGACTGCCGGGCTCGCGCCAGCGTCAGCTCACTCTCGGCGGACCCGTCGGTGTAGTCGAACGGCGCCTTCGGCGTGACCCGCTTCGCGATGTCGCGCAGGTCGGCGATCGTGTGAGCGCGCTCCAAGCGGGCCTTCGTGCGGTTGAGCGTGGGTCGCTGGAACTTGAGCAGCTCGGCGAAGTCGCTCGGCTTCGGTACCTGTCGTGTCGTCATGTCTTCCTCGTGATCGAGTCCGGTCTCGTGCCGACGCCGGCACCCACTCCCCCCGATCTTGCCCCGCCCGGAGCCCTCCGGGCCAAAGAGGCCGAATCGACAGCCGTCAGGTGCTGATGTCGACGCCGAACAGTTCCTCGAAGCGGGCGATGTAGTCGTCGAGCGATTCGACACGTCCGAGTTCGACCCACTGCTCGTCGGTCATCGCCGCCCGGCCGGCCACGATCTCCGGGCCACCCCAGCTCACCGGGTAGCGCAACTTCGGGTCGTCGGTCTCGATCGCGTGCTGCACGATGCGGGCGACCTCGACGGCGTCGGTCGCGTGCACGTACCCGGCGGCGTACATCTGCAACATCCGTGCGTACTGCGCGTCGTACACACCGGAATCGTTCGGTGCGTCGGTGTTCTTGCCGAAGATCGACGACTTGGTGACACCCGGCTCGATGATCGCGACGCGCACGCCGAACGGCGCGACCTCGATCGCGAGTTCCTCGCTGATTCCCTCGAGCGCCCACTTGGCCGCGACGTACGGTGCCTGCGCGATGGCCGCCAAACGACCGGCGACCGAGGTGATGTTCACGATCGTGCCGCTGCCGCGCTCGCGCATGCCGGGCAGCACCGCCTGCAGGCAGCGCACCGCGCCGCACAGGTCGACGTTCATCACGTCGAGCAGTCGCTCGGACGACGTCTCCTCGACGACGCCGTTGCCGCCGAGCCCGGCGTTGTTGACCAGGTGGTCGACACGACCGGCCTGCTCGAGGATCTCCGCGAAACCGTCGCGCACCGACGAGTCGGAGGCGATGTCGAGCTCGACGAGTTGCACACCGACGCCCCGCTCCTCGGCGGCGTCGAGCAGCTTGCCCGCCCGCGCGATCGAGCGGACCGTACCGAAGACATTGTGACCGGATTCGGCCAGATGCAAGGCTGTGGCTCGCCCGATACCGGAGTTGGCGCCGGTGACGACGGAGACTGGGGATGCACTCATGACGGGAACAGTACGGCAGGCGCTCGTCGCGATCCTCACCCTCTGCACGTCGCTCGCGGTCGCTGCCCCGACCGTCGACGCCGCCACAGTCGCGCCGTCCGACACCACGGCATACGTGCCGGTCGGCCCGCTCCGGCTCGCCGACACTCGCGAGGACCCGTGCGGCTGCCGCCGCCCCGACCCGTCCACGCTCCGTGTCGACATCGTCGGACGCGAGGGGCTGCCCGCCGACGTAGCCGCCGTCGCCGTGACGGTCACCGCGCTCCCGACCGCCTCACCGGCGTTCGTCACGGCCTACCCGGGCGACGCCCAACGCCCGCTCGCGTCGACGCTCAACACCCGCACCGACCGGGTCACGGCGAACTCCACGATCGTGCCCGTCGGGACGAACGGGGCGATCGAGCTGTTCCAGCTCGTACCGGGCGACCTGGTCGTCGACGTGACCGGTGCGTTCGTGCCGACCGATTCGGCGACCAGCGGCCGGATGGTGTCGGTCACGTCACGGCGTCTGGTCGACACCCGCACCCCCGCCGACGGCGGCACCCCGCTCGGCCCGAACGGCGACCTCACGATCCCGATCCCGTCCGGCGTCGCCGACGACGCCACGGCGCTGGTCGTCAACGTCACCAGCGTCGGCGACCCGGCGCCGGGGTATCTGTCGGTGCGACCTGCCGGCACCCCGGTGCGGACCACCTCGTTCATGAACCTCGACGGTTCCGGCCAGGCCACCGCGGCGTCGCTGATCGTGCCGGTGTCATCGGCCGGCTTCACGATCCGCTCGCTGACCGGCGGCCACGTCATCGTCGACCTGACCGGTTGGTTCACCGGGCCGAGTGCCCGTGAGTCGACGAGCGGACTGTTCCGACCGATCGCCCCCACACGGCTGCTCGACACCAGGGTCGACGGCCCGCGCCTCCACCCCGGAGGCGCGATCGAACTCCCGCTCGACGGCCACGTCCCGCACGGCGATGTCGCCTCGGTCGTCACCAACGTCACGGTCACCGATGCCGACCGGGCCGGATTCGTCGCCGCCTACGCCGCCGGGACCACGCGACCAAACACCTCGGCTGTCAATCCGGTGTTCTGGAACCACACCGTCGCGAACGCGGCGATCACCCGGGTCAGCGACCGCGGTCTCGGGTACTGGTCGCTCGCCGGCACCGATCTCGTCGTCGATCTGGCCGGATGGTTCGTGGGTGAACCCGTCGCGGCGACGGCGCCTCCACCACCGAACACGCCGGTGCGGTCTCGCGCCCTGTTGGTCGGCGACTCCACGCTCGCCGGGATCAACGTCTACACCGACTCGTGGGCGGCGCTGCGCGGCCTCGACGCCGTCATCGACGCCGAATCGTGCCGCCGACTGATGCGTCCGTCGTGCTTCAGCAACGTCACGTACCGCACCCCGAACACGGCGGTCGAGGCGATCCTCGGCACCCCGGGTTCCCTCGACATCGTGGTGGTCAAGGCCGGATACAACGACTGGTTCAGCGACTTCCCGGTCGAGTTCGACGCAGTCGTCGGCGCAGCACGATCCAAGGGTGCCCACACGATCATCTGGCTCAACCAGAACGAAACCGTCCGGCGCGACACCGCCCGCCGGGCCTACCAGGAGAACAACGTCGACCTGCGCCGGCTCGCGACGTTGCCGCAGTACTCGGACGTCGTGTTCGCCGATTGGTTGGGGTACAGCGACCAGCGGCAGGACTGGTTCCACGACGGCACGCACGTCACGCGCGCCGGCGCCTTCGCGACCACCGACTACGTGGCGCGCTGGATCGCAGCGCTCGAACACCGTCCGTGCCCACGCCCCTGGGTGGCGGGCGGGCCGATCCCCGACCCGTGCCCGCCGCCCGATGCGATCGGCCCGGTGCCCGACCCGATCGGCATCACGTCGTAGGCGACGCCATCGGCCGACTCAGGCGCCGACGTCACGTCGGATGCCGGCGACCCAGTCGTCGGCGGCCCGCCACCGCTCGTCGGCGTGCTCGCGGGCATCCTGCGCACGGGCGTCGGCACGTGGCCACGACCCGAAGAACTTCACGGCGCCCTGCTTGGCGTGCAGCGCGCGCATCGTGTCGGCCATCAGGTCGTCGGTGACGTGCCCCTCGGCGAACACGATGAAGCAGTAGTCGCCCAGCCCGCCCGACTTCGTGGGCCGCGAGATCAGGTTCGACAGGTTGAGGCGGCGGGCCGCGAACTCCTGCAGGATCGAGATCAGGCTGCCCGGCTCGTCGGCACGCTGATAGACGACCAGCGCCGTGCGGTCGTGGCCGGTGGGGGCGGGCACACCTCCGCGAGCCACGACGACGAACCGGGTCTGGTTGCCCTCGTGGTCCTCGATGTTGTCGGCGAGCACCTCGAGGCCGTAGCGATCGGCCGCGACCCGGGGTGCGATCGCGGCGAGCCCCGGTGCGTCGTCTTCGCTCACCGCCTGTGCTGCGCCGGCGGTCGACACGGCAGTGCGGAGGTCGGCGTCGCGCAGGTGTCCACGCAGGAACCGATGACACTGGGCCGTGGCGACGGGGATCGACAGCACCTCGGTCACGTCGTCGATCCGCGTGCCGGGACGAGCTGCGAGGCACATGTGGATGTCGAGCACCACCTCGCGCACGATGATCAGGTCGTGATCGAACGCCAGCGCGTCGAGCGTGAAGTTGACCATGCCCTCGGTCGAGTTCTCGATCGGCACGAACCCGAGATCGATCTCGCCGGAACTGACCGCATCGAGTACGTCGGGCACGGTGCGGAACGCCGTGACCTCACCCTGCACCAGGTCGGGCTGGGTGCGGAGCGCCTGCTCGGTGAACGTGCCGAACGGTCCGAAGAACCCGACGCTCGACGGAGCGTTCGACGATTCGACGGACGGTTCGCTGGTCATGGGCACGAGGCTATGCGCCCGGCCGCCCGCGGCGGGTGCCGATTCGCGATGTGTCTGGCACGATGTCGGCGTGGACGAGGCGACCCTGCGTGAGCTGATCGACGGCATCCGCGACGGATCGGTCTCGGCCGACGACGCGGTGCACACCCTCCGGCGACTGCCGTTCGCCGACGTCGGCGACGCGCTCGTCGATCATCACCGCTCGCTGCGCCAGGGTGTGCCCGAGGCCGTGTACGGGCCGGGCAAGTCGGCCGATCAGTGCGTCCGGATCGTCACCGAACTGCTCGACCACGGCGACGGGCCGGTGCTCGTCACACGCGCCGACACCGCCCAGGCCGCGGCCCTGACCGCGGCTCATCCCGGGGCCGAGCAGCAGGGCACCACACTCCTGTGGCGGCGTCCACCGGTGTCGGCCGACCAGCGGGTGCTCGTGGTCACGGCCGGCACCGCCGACCTCCCGGTGGCCGATGAAGCCGCGATCACCCTCGCCGCGTACGGCATCGAGGCCCGCCGTCGACACGACGTCGGTGTCGCCGGCCTGCACCGCCTGCTCGCCCACCTCGACGAGGTCACCTCCGCCGACGCGATCATCGCGGTCGCCGGCATGGAGGGCGCACTGGTGAGCGTGATCGGCGGGCTCACGTCGTGCCCCGTGGTGGCCGTGCCCACGTCGGTCGGCTACGGCGCCGGGCTCGACGGGGTCACGGCACTGCTCGCGATGCACGCGTCGTGCGCGAGCGGCGTCAGCGTGGTCGGGATCGACAACGGTTTCGGTGCCGCGTCGGCCGTCGTGCGAATGTTGCGACCATGACTCGAACCGTGTGGTTCAACTGCTGCGCCGGCGTCGCCGGCGACATGCTGCTCGCGTCGCTGATCGACGCCGGTGCCGACCGGCTGGCCGTGATGGACGCCTGGGCTGCGCTCGGCATCGACGGCTTCGCCGCCACCTGGGAGCCGGTGCAGCGCTGCGGTGTCGCCTCGCTGTGGAGCAACATCGCGGTCGACGACGGCGCCCACGGACACGACCACCACGACCACGACCACCCGCACCGGCCGGCGCGCGAGGTCATCGCGCTGATCGAGCGTGCCGACCTGTCCGATTCGGTCGCCGCCGACGCCATCGCCGTGTACCGGCGGCTCGCCGAGGTCGAGGGAGCGATCCACGGCATGGACCCCGACGACGTCGAACTGCACGAGGTCGGCGCGCTCGACTCGATCCTCGACGTGGTCGGCGTGTGCGCCGCACTGCACGACCTCGGCATCGAGCGGCTGGCCTACTCACCGATCGCGGTCGGCCACGGCACGGTCGACACCGCACACGGTCGACTCCCCAACCCGGTCCCGGCGGTCACCCGGCTCCTCGCCGCCGCCGGCGCACAGACCTCGGGCATCGACACCACGATGGAGCTCTCGACCCCGACGGGGGTGGCGCTCCTCACCGTGCTCGGCGACTCCTGCGGGCCGATGCCGTCGATGACGGTCGCCGGCACCGGCTTCGGGGCCGGTACCGCCGACCCGCCGGGCCGCCCGAACGTCGTGCAGGCGATCGTCGGCACCACCACTGGGTCGTCCGTCGCCGGCGACGCCGATTCGACCGGTCGGCCGTGCCACCTGCTCGAGGCCAACGTCGACGACGCCACCGGTGAGGTGCTCGCGCACACGATCGCCGCGCTGCTCGACGCCGGAGCGCACGACGCGTGGGTCACCCCGATCGTGATGAAGAAGGGTCGCCCGGCCCACACGGTCGGTGCCCTCTGTGACGACGCCACGTTCGAGCAGGCCCGCCGGGTGCTGATCGACGAGACCGGCACCCTGGGTGTGCGGGCCTCCACCGTGCAGCGCTGGCCGCAGCGACGCACCGAGCGCACCGTCGACGTCGACGGCCACGAGATCCGAGTCAAGGTCAGCGGGCACCGCGTCAAGGCCGAACACGACGATGCGAGGCGCGCCGCAACCGTGCTCGGGCTGCCGTTGCGCGAGGTGCTGGCGCGAGCCGAACACCTCGGTTCGTCCGGCTGAGCCGGGCCGCCGACGAACGGCAGACCGCCGTCAGCCGAGCGTCAGATTGCTCGCGATCAACGACTCGAGTTCGTCGATCGGCTTCTCGCCCGACCAGCGCGCGGCGACGGTGCCGTCGCCGTCGATCAGGACGGAGAACGGGAATCCGCCGATGCCGAACCCGCCGGCGGCGATGTAGGGGTTCGTTTCGCTCTGCATGTCGATGCCGTCGGGGATCGCCGTGAAGGTCCAGTCGAGGTCGTCCAGCCACTCGCCCGGAGGCCAGTTGGGCCGGTCGGGTCGGAACGCGGTGCTGACGCCGACGACGTTGACACCGTCGGGGATCCGTCGCTCGTCGCGGAGCTGGTTGATCACCGGGATCTCGTCGTTGCAGTGCGGGCACCAGTGTGCGAGGAACACGATCCAGGTCGGGCCGTCGACGGTTGCGTCGATCGTGACCAGGTCGCCGTCGAACGTCTCGCCGACCAGGATCGGCGCCGTCTCCCCGATCGCCGGGTCGGCGCCCTCGACCGGGTACGCCGGCAGTGGATCGCCGACCACGGCGACCGCGCCGGTGCCTTCGACGAAGTCGTCGGGCAGATCCGGGGCGATCGTCGGCACGACCACCGGCGTGGTGTCGTCGGTCGTCTCCGTGTTGTCGTCGCCGGTGGTGTCGTCGCCGGTGGTGGCGTCGTCGGCGCTGCCGTCGGGCGCCTCGGCCGCGGGAGGCTCGGCGACCGGCGCGCTGTCGTCGTCGCCGCCACAGGCCGTCACGACCACGGCCGCGGTCAGCCCCAAGGCCACGATTCGTCGGGAAAGTTTCACGAGTTCTCCTCGGGATGAACCGAGTCGAACGACACGGTGTTGAGCACGATGATGGACACGAAACCAGCCAGCGCCATCAGCGCCAACGTGATGAATCCGAACGACTCGAACCACACGTCGGCACACGACGGACCGAACAGGGCACACGACTCGGAGTCGTTCAACCAGCCCCACTCGATCATGACGTGGTAGGTCGACACGGCGGCCCCGATGGTTCCCAGCGGCAGGATGTACCAGCGGGCGGCCCGGTCACGCCGAATCAGCGCCACCAGGGCAACGACCGCGATCGGGTACATCGCGATCCGCTGGAACCAACACAACCGGCACGGCACGTAGCCGGCACTCTCGGAGAAATAGAGGCTGCCGAGCGTGGCGACGGCGGCGACCGCGAACGTCAACGGCGCACGGTACGACACGACCGCACGTCCGAACCGCGCCGCGATCGGGAGCCGTGACGCGACCAACCGGGCGAGCACGATCAGCAACGCGCCCACACCGGCGACGATCGCCAGGAGCGCGGTCAGGTTCTGCATGGTCTCGACCATGACCCCAGTATGTGCCGATGCGGCGACGACGGGGTGGCAGACCGGTCAACAGGGGCCGAAGGTCCCACCGACGTCGGCCCGCATCGACGTGCCGGAGACACCCGGTATCGACCCCCGACAGGAAGTAGGGTGATGTGCTATGCAGGAATTCTCGTCGATCAGCGTGTCGTCCTACGAGGCCGGAACA
>CAXAWD010000091.1:0-10501 GCA_963972325.1 uncultured Acidimicrobiaceae bacterium | reverse complement strand
CGCGTCGGGACGGCGTTCGGGCTCCGAGGCGGCCGGCGCTACTTGCCGGCGGTGATCGCGAAGCCCTTGAGGAACGTCTTCTGGAGCAGGATGAAGATGATCGTCGGCGGGATCGAGGCGAGCACGGCACCGAGCATCAGCGGCCCGTACGACAGGCCGCCACCGACGTTCTGTAGCGCGCCGAGCCCGATCTGCACCGTCTGCGAATCGTCGTCACGGATGATCAGACTCGGCCACAGGTACATGTTCCACGAGTAGAGGAACTGGATGACGGCGAGCGCACCGAACACGTTCCACGACAGCGGCAGCAGGATCGACCACAGGAAGCGCAGCGGACCGGCACCGTCGACGCGAGCCGCCTCCGACAACTCGGCCGGGATCGACGAGAAGTGCTGGCGGAACAGGAATGCCCCCGTTGCCGAGGCGAGGAACGGCACGGTGATCGCGAGCATCGAGTTGGTCCACCCGAACCCCGACACGATCTCGAACAGTGCGAGGATCGAGATCTCGGTCGGCATCATCAGGGTGACGAGCACGAACCAGAACACGGGGCCCTTGAGGTTGAACTTGAAGTAGACGAACGCCATGCCCGCCAGCACCGCCGTGACCGACTTGCCGGCCGCGATCACCACCGACTGGATCAGCGAGGTGCGCATGTACAGCCCGAGGTCGCGCTGGTTCCAGACCGTGTCGAAGTTGTCACCCAACGCACTGCCGGGCGACAGCTGGTGCGAGAAGTACTCCTGGTTCGTCTGGGTGCCGACCAGGATCGCGTACGCCAGTGGGAACCCGATGATCACCACGATCACGACCAGGATCGCGTGGGTGTACCAGTGGGCCTGCTGCCCAGGGGCTCCCTTGGGGCGCCGGGGCGGCTTCGGTGTGATCGTGGTGGTCTCAGCCATAGCTCACCCGTCTGCCCGTCGACCGGAACTGCCACATCGTCAGGCCGACGACACCGGCGAAGAGGATCATCGACTGCGCCGAGCCCCGACCGAGGTCGCCGCCGGTGTTGAACACCTGGATGATCTCGTACATCGCGACGTTGGTCTGCCCGGCCGGGCCACCCTTGGTCAGGTAGTCGATCGTGCCGTACGTCTCGAAGAACGCATAGGTCAGGTTGGTGACGATCAGGAAGAACGTGATCGGCGACAGCGCCGGGATGATGATGTGCCGGAACCGCTGCCACGCCGTGGCGCCGTCGATCATCGCCGCCTCGATCTGGTCGGGCGGGATCGTCTGCAGCCCGGCGACGTAGAACAGCAGGTTGTAGCCGAGCGTCTTCCAGATGCTCGCCAAGATGACGACCCCCTGCGCGAGCACCGCGTTGGTTCGGTAGTCGGCGAGCCCGGTGTCGAGCAGCGAGGTGGTCCAGTGGTCGATGATGCCGGTGTTGGCGTCGAACAGCACGAAGAACAAGATGCCGGCGATCGGTGGACTGACCGCGTACGGCCAGATGAGCAGGGTGCGGTAGACCGAGGCGCCCCGGATCGGCTGGTACGAGATGAAGGCGATGCCCAACGAGATGGCGAGGCCGCCGACCACGGTGCCCACCGAGATGATCATCGTGACGACGTACACCTGGCGGTAGTCGTCGGTGAACACGAACGCCAACGCGCTCAACAACGCCACCGTGCTCACCGCGGCGACGACCGAACGGGCGTTGTGGGTGGCTCGCATGCCCCGACGGTCGAGCATCACCCCGGCCAGGATGCCGGCGATGCCGAGCCCGGCGAGCACCAGCGCCAGCCAGGGCCGGGACGGTCCGACCAACTCGGTGAAGTTGTACGTGCACCGGTCGACCCGTTTCGGGTTGGAGAGGCGGGCCAGCTTGGTCGAGTACTGGATCGTGCGCAGCGCCGGCCAATACAGGAAGACGATCAGCACCGCGAGCGTGGGCGACAACAGCACCCAGGGCAACCACCGGCTGCGCCACACCCCGTGGCTGGTCTCGACCGACGACAGCTTCGCCGGTGACAACACGGCCCGAGCTGCCGCGATGCCCGCGGCTGCACCGAGCGCCATCAGCACCAGACCGAAGACGAAGTCCTTGGTCTCGTACTCGTCACTGAACGTGCAGAAGTCGAGCGGCGCGCTGACCGCCAACGCCCCGAGGCCACCGCCCAGCGCTCCGCCGAGCAGTCGGAGCGGGCCGACGCTCGTCCCGACACGCGACAACGTCGCTGCGCCGGCGACGGCAGCGACGAGGAGGACGATGAGTGCGAGGATCGGCATGGCGGATGGTCGGCGACGGGTGTGATCTCGGGCCGGGGAGCAGCGCGCTCCCCGACCCGTCGATCAGATGAGGGTAGTCAGCCCTCGCCGAAGAGCAGGTTGTACTCGTCGAGGAGCGCCTGGGCGTCTTCCTGCGCCGCGGCCAACCGCTCGGCCGGATCGTCGCCGTTGACGAGCACCGACTCGATCGCTTCGGTGATCACGTCGCGGATGGCCACGAAGTTGCCGATCAACGCACCGGTCGTGGCCGGCGTGTCGGGCGATGCTGCGAGCTGCTCGCTGGCGACCCGCTGGTTCGGGTTCTCGTCGAAGTAGCCCTCTGCCTCGAGGTTCGCCACGGCGGTCTCGGTGATCGGGATGTAACCCGTGGTCTGGTGCCACGACGCGGCGTTCTCGGGGTTCGACAGGAAGTTCACCCATGCGATGGCGCCGTCCTGGGTCGACTCGTCGAGTCCGTTGATCACCCAGTTGGTCGCGCCGCCGATGAGGGCACCGCCGTCGGTGACGCCGTCCTTGTGGGGCAGGAACGCGGCCTCGACATCGAATCCGCCCGTGACGCCTTCCTCGGTGAGGGCGGTCGTGTCGGACGACGAGTAGAGCAGGAACGGGACGTTCTGTGCGGCGAACAGGTCGTACGTGCCGGTCCAGTCGCGCTGGGTACCGGTGTAGGTGTAGTAGCCCTGGTCGGCCAGGCCCTTCCACCAGGTGACGTAGTCGACCATGGCGTCGGAGTCGATGAAGACCTCGTCGGCGCGGCCCGAGCGGCCGTTGTCGTTGTTGGCGAGCAGCTCACCCTGGAGGGCGATGTCCTGCTCGACGAACCAGCTGTGGTTCGGCCAGGTCACGCACGAGTCGGTGGCCGCGTCGGACGCCATGAACGTCGCACACGCCGCCTCGAGCTCCTGCCACGTGGTGGGGGTGCCCTCGACACCGGCGGCGTCGAGCAGCGTGCGGTTCAGGAACATGATCGCCGACGACGTGTTCCACGGCATCGAGGTGTACGAACCGTCGAGCTGGTAGTAGGTGGACGCGGCGCTGACGACGTCGTCGAGGACGACCGGCACACCGGCGACCTCGGTCCGACCGTCGATGATCGCCTCGAGGTCGGCGAACACCGGCTCGCCGTCGTTGGAGATCGCGTCGCGGGCCTCCTGGGTGGCGGCTTCGAAGAAGTGGACGACCGCGGGCGGCTCTCCCGAGTTGATCGCCTGGATGGCAGCTTCGAAGGCGTCGTTGTAGCTGGCGAAGCCGGTGATCTGGACGTCGTAGCCGTCGACCTGCTCGTTGAACGCGTCGGCGACGTCGTTCGTCCAGTCGAGGCGATAGTCCTCGAAGGCGACCCACACCGGGATCACCACATCGTCGCCGGCAGCCTCGTCGCCGCTCGGCTCGTCGGCGGTCGCATCGGTGGTCGCGTCATCGGTGGTCGGCTCGTCGCCGCCCTCCGAATCGTCGTCGCCACCACACGCGGCCAAGGTCACTGCCGCAGCAAGTGCGACTGCTGCGAAGCGTCGGCTTCGTCGTTGTTCACGCATCTCATGTCCCTTTCGGAAAGGTTTGGAGGTGCCGCTGTTCACGCGGCCTGAAACCGGGAGGCTAAGACGCACGCTAGTGATCGGCCCGCTCGTTTGCCGAGAGTTTGTCTGATGTTTGCCGTACAGCTGACACGCCACGTTCGGAGTTGTCAATGCAGGCTTCGGGACCGGCCGGAACGCCCCACGGTGACGCCGGTCGACGGTGCCGCGCACCTGGCCGGGAGCTCGCTGCGACGGCGACCGTCACGAACTGCTACAAACCGTTGCCATGGGGATGAGCTACCGAGAGGCGTGCGACGCCGTGTGCGCGCCGGGCACGATGTTCGAGATCCAGGAGACCGAGGTGTTCGGTGTTCCGACCAAGGTGTTCGCCGGCACACCGCCGAACCTGCGGTACCTGTACGCACTGGCGGCGAGCCGCACCGACGACTTCATCGTCTACGAGGACGACCGTTGGACCATGCCCGACGTCTTGGGCCTCGCCGGCAGGATCGGCCACGCGCTCGTCCACGACCTCGGCGTCGAGCACGGCGACCGAGTCGCGATCGCGATGCGCAACTATCCCGAGTGGATCGCCGCGTTCGTGGCCATCACCAGCGTCGGAGCCATCGCCGTGCCGCTGAACGCCTGGTGGGCCACCGACGAGATCGTGTTCGCGCTCCGCGACTCGGGTGCGACGGTGGTGTTCGCCGACGACGAACGACTCGCGCGCATCGCCGATGCGCCGGCCGGAGCGATCGACACGACGGTGGTCGCCGTTCGCTCCGAGCGGCCGCTCGCCGACGGCGTCGTCGCTCTCGACGACCTGTTGCGCGACGACGCCACGATGCCCGAGGTCGAGATCGCCCCGGACGACGACGCCACCATCCTCTACACCTCCGGCACCACCGGTCGACCGAAGGGTGCGGTGTCCACCCATCGCGCCGTGCTGAGCGCCCTGATGAGCTTCGCTGCCCGGGCTGCCGTCGGTGCTCTGCGCGAGCCGGAGGAACCCGATCCCGACGCGCCGCAGACCGCGTTCATGCTGCCGATCCCGCTGTTCCACGTCACCGGCCTCGTGCCGGTGATGCTCGGCTCGTTCGTCAGCGGCGCCAAACTCGTCGTCACCCACAAGTGGAATCCCGACCGCGCCCTCGAACTGATCGAACGCGAGCGGGTCACCAACTTCGTCGCGGTGCCCACGATGAGCTGGGACCTCCTCGAGGCACCGACGTTCGCCGAGCGCGACACGTCGAGCCTCCGGTCGGTCGGTGGGGGCGGTGCCCCGATGCCACCCGAGCTCGTGAAGCGGATCGACGACAACTTCTCGAAGGGCAGCCCCGGCCTCGGCTACGGCATGACCGAAACCAATGCGTACGGCCCGCAGAACGCCGGCGCCGACTTCCTGGCGAACCCCACGTCGACCGGCCGGGCGATCCCGATCATGGACATGAAGATCACCGATCCGTTGGGCACCGAGCTGCCCGTCGGTGAGACCGGCGAGATCTGGTTCAGAGCCCCGTCGTTGATCCGCGGCTACTGGAACCGCCCGGATGCGACGGCCGAGACGATCGTCGACGGCTGGCTCCGGTCGGGCGACATCGGCCGACTCGACGAGGAGGGGTTCGTCTACGTCAGCGACCGGGCGAAGGACATGGTGCTGCGCGGCGGCGAGAACATCTACTCCGCCGAGGTCGAAGCCGCGATCTACGAACACCCCGCGGTGTACGAGGCCGCGGTGTACGGCATCCCCGACGAACGCCTCGGCGAAGAGCTCGCGTGCCACGTGATGGTCAAGGAGGGGGCCTCGCTCACCGCGGCCGCACTCCAACAGTTCGTCGGCGAACGCCTGGCCAAGTTCAAGGTCCCGACCACCGTCACCATCGTCGACGAGCAGCTGCCGCGCAACGCATCGGGCAAGATCCTCAAGCGCGACCTGCGCGACGCGGTCGCCGCCGGCGGCTGACTCGACCGCCGCCTGAATCGTCGCCCGACGACCCACGCGCGTACCGTCACCGACATGGAACTCAACGACAGGGTCGTGGTCATCACCGGAGGCGGGTCCGGCATCGGTGAGGCGCTCGCGCACGCGGCGCACGCGGCCGGCGCACGGCACGTCGTCGTCGCCGACCTCAACGGTGCCGAGGCGCAACGGGTCGCCGGCGAGATCGGCGGTACCGGCGCCGAGATCGACGTCCGCGACGAAACGGCGATCCAACGCCTCGTCGACGACACCCAGAGCGCCCACGGGCCGATCGACCTGTTCGTATCGAACGCCGGCTACGTCACCTCGGCCGGGTTGGAAGACCCCAACGAGTCGATCCAGAACATGTGGGAGGTGCACTGCATGGCCCACATCTACGCCGCCCGAGCGGTCATCCCGTCGATGATCGCCCGCGGCGAGGGGTACCTGCTCAACACCGCCTCGGCGGCCGGGCTCCTCACCCAGATCGGGTCGATGTCGTACTCGATCACCAAGGCCGCCGCCGTGTCGCTCGGTGAGTGGCTCTCGGTCACCCATCACCACCAGGGCATCCGGGTGTCGGTGCTCTGCCCCCAGGCGGTACGCACCAACATCATCGTCAACAGCCCCGACAACCGCGACCGTGTCGACGATGACGGGTGGGAGGGCGGCGTCGCCAGTGGCGACGGCGTGCTCGAACCGGCCGACGTGGCACAGCTGTGTCTCGAGGCGATCCGTGACGAGCGGTTCCTGGTGCTGCCGCACGCCGAGGTTGCGACCTACGTCGAGCGCAAGGCGACCGACCGCGACCGGTGGCTGGCCGGGATGCGCCGCTTCCAATCGGCGCTGCACCCCGACGGGGTGCTCCCCGGCGACGCCATGGCCCCGAAGGTCTGACCTGCGATCCGCCGCTCCGCGCCGAGCAACCGTTCGGGGGTCAGCCGTTGGGGTCGGATTCGGGATCGGTGACGTCGAGCAACTCGTCCCTGCCCTGCAGGTCGGGACGAGCCCGGTAGTACACCGATCGCCCGAGCAGATGTGAACTGACGGGTCCGGCGAGCAGCTGGAGCACCACGACCAGCGTCACCACCACGGTCGCGGGCACGGTACGGATCGACAACACCGTGCCGACGCCGATGCACAACAACCCGAGCGCAGGCGCCTTGGCCGCGGCGTGCATGCGCGAGAACGTGTCGTGGAACCGCAGGACGCCCACCCCCGCCAACGCGACGAAGAACGCACCGATGATCAGGAAGATGCCGGCGACGATGTCCATCAGCTTCCTCGCTGTTCGATGTAGCGGGCCAGGACGCTCGTCCCGACGAATCCGAGCAACGCCACGACGAGGACCGTGTCGATACTGATCGATGATCCGGTGGACGACGCGTTGACCATCACGCCGGCCAGGATGGTGGCGAGCAGACCGTCGATGGCGATCACACGATCGGCGATGTTCGGCCCGATCAACATCCGCACCATGAACAGCGCGGCCGCGGCTGCGAGCAGCAGGTAGGCGACCGCGATCACGACGCCGGCTCCCCGGTCGCGTCGCCCCGAACGCTCTCCGCCAACTGGGCGCGAGCCCTGGCGGAACCGAACGCTCGTACCGACAGCTCCTCGACGTGCAGCAGATCGTGTCGGACACGTTCGACGTCGTGCAGGTCCATCACGTTCACGTACAGCGTCGGGGGCGAGCCGAGCGACTCGATCGTGATCGAGCCGGGCGTGAGCGTGATCACGTTGGCGACGATCATCGCCGCCGTGGTCGACTCGGTTCGCAGCGGTACCGCGACGACCCCGACGTTGATCCGGTTGCGAGGGGTCAGGATCTCCCAGGCGAGGTACAGGTTCGCCTCGACGAGCTTGAACAACACGAAGCAGACGAAGTAGAGCGATGCCAGTGGCCGGACTCGAACGCGGTCTTCGTCGCCGTGCTCGAGCACCCGAGGGGCACCGGCCACCACGAGCACCGCGGCACCCACGAGCAACCCGGCGAGGACGTTCGCCACGCTGATGTCCTGCCAGAGCGCAACCCACAGCGCGGCGGACCACAGCAGCACACCGGAGAGCCGCATCATGTTCATGGCGAGCGCTCCAACACCGCTTCGACGTAGCCCGACGGCTCGAGCAGGTCGTCCGCGGCCCGTTCGGCGACGTCGTACAGCACACCGGCCCAGATCGACACGGCGATCGACGCGATCGCGAGCATCCCGGTACCGAGCAGCATCGCCCACGGCGAACCGAGCCGACCCTCGCGCCTCGGCTCGACCGGCGGGTCGATCTCACGGATGCCCCAGAACACGCCCGACCAGATCTTGGTCATCGAGTACAACGTCAGCAGTCCGACGGCGAGACTGGCGGCCACCGCGAGACCGGCGCCGGCATCGAGCCCGGCGTCGACCAGGGCGAACTTGGCGAGGAACCCGGAGAACGGCGGCAGACCGGCGAGGCTGAGCGCCGGCACCGCGAACAGCAACGCGATCACCGGTGCCGACCGGACGAGCCCGCCGACCTCCGACAGGCGACTCGATCCGGCCCGGCGGGCGACGAGGCCGGTCACCAGGAACAGCGCCGTCTTCACGATGATGTGGTGCACGATGTAGAACACCGCACCGGCCACACCGGCCACGGTGAACAGCCCGAGACCGAAGATCATGTAGCCGATCTGGCTGATGATGTGGAACGCCAGGATGCGCTTCATGTCGTCCTGCGAGATGGCGCCGAGCACACCGACGACCATCGTGAGCACCGCCACGACGATCAGGACGGTGCCCATCCAGGCGGGAGCATCGAACAGCAGCGTCTGGGTGCGGATGATGGCGTAGACGCCCACCTTGGTGAGCAGGCCGGCGAAGATCGCGGTGACCGGGCCAGGCGCCGTGGGGTAGCTGTCCGGCAGCCAGAAGAACAGCGGGAACAGACCCGCCTTGATGGCGAACACGACGAGGAGCGACAGCGCGAACGCGGCACGTATCGCCGGATCGATCTCGGCGAGGCGCACGCTGAGGTCGGCCATGTTGACGGTGCCGGTCGAGGCGTAGAGCAACGCGAGCACCGTGATGAACAACGTCGACGCCACCAGGCTGATGACCACGTAGCTCATGCCCGACCTCACCTGGTCGGGGCGCCCGCCGAGCGTGATCAACACGTAACTGGCAGCCAACATCATCTCGAACGCGACGAACAGGTTGAAGAGATCGGCGGTCACGAAACTCGCCGCCACACCGGCGGCGAGCACCAGGTACACCGGGTGGAACCCCACCCGCTGTTGTTCCTCGTCAGCCTCGCCGACGGCGAACACCATCACGGCGAACAGCGCGAGGGCCGAGACGACCAGCATCAGGCCGGCCAAACGATCGACGACCAGCACGATGCCCAGGTCGGCCGACCAGCCGCCGGCATCGTGACCGACGAAGCCGTCGCGATCGGCCCGGACGAGCAGCAGCACGCTGATCACGAGCGTGGCGGCGAGCACCGACAAGCTGATGACCCGCTGCACGTTGCGGTACCGACCGGCGAGGATCGACAGCGCGGCGCCGGCGAGCGGCAGCACGACCGGGAGTGGCACGAGCGCGCTCATGCGCCGTCCTCTGCGTCCGCAGCATCGCCGGAGCTGTCGACCGATTCGAACTCGTCGAGGTCTTCACGGCGACGGGCGGCGAGTCGGTCTTCGAGGTCGTCCTCCACGCGATCGTCGCCGGTGATCTGCCAGCTCCGGAACCCGAGGGCGAGCAGCAGCGCCGTGACACCGAACGTGATGACGACGGCGGTGAGACCGAGCGCCTGGGGCAGCGGATCGGAGTAGGGCCCGTCGCCCGGGCCGATGATCGGCTCGCGCCCCGCCTTGCCGCCGGCGGTGATCAGCAGCATGTTCGCACCGTGGCCGAGCAGCCCGATGCCGATGATGATGCGTGACAGGCGACGCTGCATCAGCAACCACGCGCCGCAGGCGAACAGCAATGCGGCGACGAACGCCAGGAGCACGGTCATGCGGGCACCGCTCCCGCCGTGTCGGAACCACCGTCGGCCGCAGCATCGTCGCCGTCCGCCTCGGCCGCCTCTTCACCGAACGCCTCGTACGCCATCAGGATCACACCGAGCACCACGAGGAACACGCCGATGTCGAACGGGAGCGCCGACGTGGTCTTGACCGTGCCGAGGACCGGGAGGTCGGCCTCCCAGAGCGCGTGTTCGAGCACCGATCCGCCGAGCACGAGCGGCATGATCGCCGTGCCGACCGCCGTGGCCAGCCCGACGCCCAGGACGGTCCACGGGGCCACCGGCACCGAGCGTCGCACGGCGGCGAGACCACCGGCGATGTACCGCAGGCTGATCGCCGCCGCGGCCGTGAGCCCGCCGACGAACCCACCACCGGGCTGGTTGTGTCCGGCGAACAGCAGGTAGACGGCCACCACGAGGATGCTCGGGTACAGCAGTCGCGCCGACGCGTCGACCACCGGCAGATGGGCGAACGGTGGTCGCTCGGAACCGGCGCCGTCACCGGGCCGGCGAGCGGCTCGCGCCAACGCCACCAGACCGAGCGCGGCGACCGCCAGCACCGTGATCTCGCCCAACGTGTCGAAGCCACGGAAGTCGACGAGGATCACGTTGACCACGTTGGAACCCTTGCCGTCGGGGACCGACCGCTCGATCATCTCGGCCGACACCGGCGCTTGCGAGACATCGCTCCGCGCCTGCGCGGCCACGAGCGCGAAGACGAAGATCCCGACGAACGTCACCCCGGCGACCACCAGCCGGATCGGCAGGCGGATCGCCGCCCGCTCGTCGA
>CAXAWD010000090.1:0-10517 GCA_963972325.1 uncultured Acidimicrobiaceae bacterium | reverse complement strand
CCAAGGCCGACGAGACCCGCGACGAGATCCTCGGCTTCTACCATCGGGCGACCACCCACGCCGACGCCACGATCGACGCACTCGCGTTGGACGACACCGGCACGGTGCCGTGGTGGCCCGACGACGTCAACCCGGTCACGTTGCACCGGATCCTCGTGCACATGATCGCCGAGACCAACCGTCACGGTGGGCACGCCGACATCCTCCGCGAGCAGATCGACGGCGAGGCCGGACTCCGCCCGGCGTCCGGCAACCTGCCGGACATGGATGCCGAATGGTGGTCGGCCTACGTCGACCGCGTCGAAGCAGCAGCACGAGCCGCCGCCGGCAGCGAGTGAGGTCACGCTCCCGGCCGCGCCCGATACGCCCAGGGTGCATGGTCGGTCGAATTGTTCCCCGCTGGCCCATCGCGGCACGATGGGGCTGCGACCCGGTGGCACCGTCGAGAGGAGCACAGGAAATGCAGGAGCGGACTGTCGTACGGCCGGGAGCGACCCGCGTCGACGACCCCGTCGTCGGAATCGGCCCGTCGTCGGTCGGGAGCACCTCGTGAGCTGGGCGGAACGCTGGCTGCACGCGATCGGCACGCCACGGTTGCTCGTCGTCGGCGGCGCCTCACTCGATCGCATCCACGTCGACGGCGAGCCCGTACCGACAGCCGGTGGAGCCGGCCTCTACACATCGCTCGCTGCCGCCCGAGCCGGTGCCGAGGTCACGATGCTCGCCCCGCTCCCCGACCCGATGCCGCCCGAGCTCGCACCGGTGCTCGACCTGATCCGATGGGTCGGGCCGACGGTGACGCCCGAGGAGCTCCCGCGCTTCGAGATCGCCTACGACGACGACGGGGCGATCACCACGTTCCGCGAGCACGTGGGCGCCGAGCCGGACATGACACCGGAGTTGCTCGATCTCGTCACCGACCTCCCCGGCTGCGCCTACTGCGTCCCCTTTCTCGACGCACGCCTTCAGCGCCGGTTCGTCGATGCGCTGCGGGCGCGAGACTGCCTGACCGTCGGTGTCACCTACACCCAGGCGGCGCAGCTCGACACGGCACTCGTCCGCGACACGCTCGACCTCACCGACCTGTCGTTCTGCAACGCTCGCGAAGCCGAGCTGCTGTTCCGCGACGACCCGGCGCCGGCGAGCGGACGACTGCGCTTCGTCACCCGTGGCGCCGCCGGTGTCACCGCGTTCCAGGGTGACCACCGCACCGACATCGCCGGCCGGCCCGCCGTCGCCGTCGACCCGACCGGCGCCGGTGACACCTTCTGCGGCACGACGATCGCCCGACTGCTGGTCGGCGACCATCCGGTCGAAGCCGCCCGGCGAGGCAACGCGGCCGCGGCCGAGATGGTGACGGCGGTCGGCCCGACGGCACTGTTACGGCCGGGTTCGTCCCCGACACCGGCCGCTGACGAACGGGCACGCGTCGACACCGACACGGTCGACCGTCTGGCCGAGCTGATCGCCGGCTCGGCCGGGCTCCGCCCCTTCGACTTCACCGGTGAGCTGTTCCCGGATGTCGGCGACCCGGCGATGGTCGAATGGTTCGCCGCCGCGACCCTGCAGCAGTTCGGGTTCTGGTACACCGAGAACGACGTGTGGTCCGCGTCGATGATCGCGACCATCGACGGGGTCGAACGCAAGGGCAGCGACTATCTCTGGGCCGCGTACCAGCGGTGGGCCCGACGTGTGCCGGATGCGATGACCCCGCAGCGTCAGACGGTGACGACGCTCGACGAGTGGCATGCGGTCGCCGCCGACGACGACGGAAACGACCCGTTCCCCGATCCGGCGTCGTGCGTCGGGCTCGCGAATGCGTACGGACGAACGCTCGACGCTCTGGGTCCGACGATGAGCGAGTTGGTACAGGCGGCAGCCGCCACGGAGCGACCGCTGCGGTCGCTCCTCTGCCTGCTCGACCACATCGGTGGCTATCGAGAAGATCCACTCCGGAAGAAGTCGGCGTTGCTCGGCGTCATTCTCCGTCAGCGCCCCGAACACGCCTTGCCCGACGCACCGGACGACGACGCTCCTCCGATCGTCGACTATCACGTTCAGCGAACCTGCCTGCGAACCGGCCTGGTGACCGTCGACGATCCCGAACTGGAACAGAGGTTGACGTCGCGCCACGTCGTCGAGCCCGACGAGGAGGACGCCGTTCGCCGCGCTGCCTTCGACGCGGTCGACAGGCTCGTCGAGCGGAGTGGCAGCGACATGGGGACCGTCGACTACCTGTTGTTCCAGATGCGGCACCGCTGTCCCGAGGCGTCTCCGCCGAACTGCGCCGAGTGCCCGGCCGATCCGGTATGCCGGCACCGCACCGAGCTGTTCCAGCCGGTGCTCCGCACCACCGCGTACTGATCGGGTCGGCTCAGCCCGGGGCCAGTTCGGGGGCGAGGGTTCGGAGCAGGGCGAGCACGGTGGGTCGATCGGGGCCGACCGCCATGACGATCACGGTGTCGTCGGCAACGGGCAGCCACCCGGCCGCTGACGCGCCGTCGATGCGGGTGCGCGCGCGGCCCGCGTCGACGCCGACGAGCACCCCCGAACACACGTGTCGGGCCGATCCGACGCCGACGACGCTGCCGTAGCCGGGCACGTCGGGGCCGAACCGTTCCGCGTGGTGCACGAGCACGCGGCCGCCTCGCTCCACCCGGAGTTCCCATTCGAGTGCCCCGGACGGCTCGTCGTGGCGACCCAGCGACAACTCGTCGATCAGCCGGCAGGTCGCCGTCGGGGCCAACTCGACGTGGGTCGTGATCAGGTGATCGGAGCCGGCGACCGACACCGTCGGTTCGGGACGCCAGTCGAGGTGCGCCAGCTCCCCCACCACGCACGCCGTCGACATCTCCGAGCGGCCCGGTTCGGCGCCCGGCCACACCATCGTCGCAGCCACGGTGCCGAGATCGAGCCTCGCTCCGGCGCCGACCGCCACGTCGAGCGAGAGCCGGTCGCCGCCGACGGGCGACGCCGCGGAACCGGCGACCATCACCCGGTCGCCGCACTTGCGGATCGCGAACGGCGGCTCCGACCGCACGCTCGACAACACCAGCGATCCGTCGACGTCGACGACCTCGAGCCGGGCGTTCGCCCGCAGGCTCACGGCGCGGTGCCCGCCCGCCAGCTGTGCACGCTCGCCTCCACCCACTCGGCGACGTCGGCGGCACCGTCGGCATCGACGATCGAGATCGGCAGCACCGGGCGACCCGAGCGCCGGTCGGCAGCGTCGGTACACATCCGCTCGACGTCGGCGCCGACGTACGGCGCCAGGTCGGTCTTGTTGATCACCAGCAGATCGGCGAGCGCCACCCCGGGGCCACCCTTGCGGGGTACGTCGTCACCGCCCGCGGTGTCGATCACGAACACCTGCTGATCGACGAGGCCGCGGCTGAAGATCGCGGTGAGGTTGTCGCCGCCCGACTCGACGAGCGTGATGTCGACCGGGTCGTGGGCGCGTTCGAGCCGTTCGACCGCGTCGAGGTTGGCGGCGATGTCGTCACGGATCGCGGTGTGCGGACAACAGCCGGTCTCGACCGCGGCGATCCGATCTTCCGGCAGCACCGCGGCGGCCCGCAGCGCCTGTGCGTCCTCGCTCGTGAAGATGTCGTTCGTGACGACCACCACCGAGTAGCGATCGCGCAGCAGCGTGCAGAGCGCGCCGACGAGCGTGGTCTTGCCGCTGCCGACCGGCCCACCGATGCCGATCCGGAGCGGGCGTTCGCCCGGCCCGGAACCCGGTGCCGTCTGCCCTGGTGGCGCGTGCAGGTGCTGGTGCAGACCGGCGAGGTCGACGTCGTGGGGAGGGCTCATCTCGAAACCTTTCGTGTCATGCGAGGAACAACCTCGCGTCCCATTCGCCGTGGCGTTCGCCGAGCAGTTCGGTCAGCGTGCCGCCGTGCGCAGGCAGGCGGCTCGGCGTAGAGGTCGACCACTCGGCGACGTCGTCGACGGACGGCAGGTGACGAGCGAGCGCTCGCGCCTGGACGCCGGCGACCGCGAGCGGGTCGAGACCGAGGAGACGCACGCCGGCGGTGCACGCTGCGGCAGCCAGGTGGTGCAGTGAGATCGAGGCGGCGTCGGCGGGCGAACCGCCACACACGCCGACGGCGACACCGAGCGCCACCGGCTGGTGGGGGCCGTCGTGTGATGCAGCGAGCCGTGACAACGCTGCGTCGGGCCACACCGCGACCGCGGCCCTGGCGAGCTGACGACCGAGCTGCCGGCTGACCGTGCGCAGGCGTGGCGACAGGACCCGCGCCTCGAACTCGGCGTCGAGCAGGTCGATCTGCGCCGCGTTCGCGCGGACGGCGGCGACCGCGAACGCGGCCTCGACCACACCGATCGCGAGGCGACCGTCGAGGTAGCGCTCGAGCGAGGCCAGGTCGCGCACGTCGCCGACGTCGACCGCCGACTCGACGCCGGCCGAATAGGCGTGACCGCCGGCAGGGAACCGCCCGTCGGCGAGCAACAGGACGGACGGGTTCATCGCGCGGCCATCGACTCAGAACAGGAAGTAGCGCTGCGCCATCGGCAGCTCGGTCGCCGGCTGCTCGACGATCAACTCGCCGTCGATCCGCACGGCGAACGTGTCGGGGTCGATCGCGATGTCGGGTCGGGCGTCGTTCCGCGGCATGTCGGCCTTGCCGACCGAACGGGTGTCGGCCACCGGCACCATCTCCCGTTCGACCCGCACCCGACCGGGCAACCCGTCGTCGAGCGCGGCCTGCGACACCCACGCGACCGACAGACCGGGTGCGACCGCCGGCGCAGCACCGAACATCGGGCGGGGCAGCTCGGGTTGTGGTGTGGGGATCGACGCGTTGGCGTCGCCCATCGTCGCCCACGCGATCATCCCGCCCTTGACGACCACGTGCGGCCGCACGCCGAAGAACGCAGGGTCCCACAGCACGAGATCGCCGAGTTTGCCGACCTCGACCGACCCCACCTCTCGCTGGAGCCCGTGCGCGATCGCCGGGCAGATCGTGTACTTGGCGACGTATCGCTGCGCCCGCAGGTTGTCGGCCGTGCCGTCACCGTCGAGCGCGCCGCGACGGACCTTCATCACGTGCGCGGTCTGCCAGGTGCGCAACACGACCTCGCCGATCCGGCCCATCGCCTGGGAATCGGAGCCGATCATCGAGATCGCGCCCATGTCGTGGAGGATGTCCTCCGCCGCGATCGTCGACGGCCGGATCCGGCTCTCCGCGAACGCCAGGTCTTCGGGCACGGCCGGGTTGAGGTGGTGGCACACCATCAGCATGTCGAGGTGCTCGTCGACCGTGTTGACCGTGTGTGGCCGGGTCGGGTTGGTCGACGACGGCAGCACGTTGGCGTGCGAGGCGACGGTCATGATGTCGGGCGCATGACCGCCACCGGCGCCCTCGGTGTGGAACGTGTGGATCGAGCGACCGGCGATCGCGTCGAGCGTGCCCTCGACGTAGCCCGCCTCGTTGAGCGTGTCGGTGTGGATCGCGACCTGCACACCCGACTCGTCGGCGACGCGCAAGGCGGCGTCGATCGCCGCCGGGGTGGTGCCCCAGTCCTCGTGCAACTTGAAGCCGGACGCCCCGGCGCGGAGCTGCTCCCACAGCGCGTCGGGGTCGACCGTGTTGCCCTGGCCCAGCAGCGACACGTTGAGCGGCCAGTGGTCGATCGCCTCGAGCATGCGCTCCAGGTGCCAGGCGCCGGTGACCGTGGTCGCCTTGGTTCCCTCGGCCGGGCCGGTGCCGCCGCCGATGATCGTGGTGATGCCCGACCCGAGCGCCTCGTCGAACAGCTCGGGGCAGATCAGGTGGACGTGGCAGTCGATCGCGCCGGCCGTCACGATCTTGCCGTTGCCGGCGAGGATCTCGGTCGACGGGCCGATCTCCAATGCCGGGTGGATGCCGTCCATCGTGTCGGGGTTGCCGGCTCGGCCGATGCCGACGATCCGGCCGTCGCGCACACCGATGTCGGCTTTGACGATGCCCCAGTGGTCGAGGATCACGGCCCCGGTGATGACGAGATCGGGTGCGCCCTCGGCACGCGTGCGTGTCGACTGGCCCATCGACTCGCGGATGACCTTGCCGCCTCCGAACACGGCTTCGTCGCCGCCGACGCAGTGGTCGTCGGTGACCTCGATCCAGAGGTCGGTGTCGGCCAGGCGGATCTGGTCGCCGGTGGTCGGGCCGAACAGCGCCCGGTAGCGGGATCGGCTGATCCGGCTCACGTGTCGCCCTCGCTGTTCGTGCTGTCGAGCGGGCCGGCGACGGCGTTGCGGAGGCCGGCGACCACCCGGGCGCCGACGAACGGCACCAGGTCGACGTCGACGACGATGCCCGGTTCGAAGCGCACCGCAGTGCCGGCCGGGATGTCGAGCCGTTGCCCGCGTGACGCGGCACGGTCGAACACGAGCGCGTCGTTCGCCTCGGCGAAGTGGTAGTGCGAGCCGACCTGCACCGGGCGGTCGCCGTGGTGTTCGACCCGCAGCGTCGTGACCGGGCGACCGGCGTTGATCTCGATCATGTCGTCGGGGCCACGGACCGCACCCGGCACGAGCGTGTCGGGGCCGGACGCACCGGGCTGGATCGGGTCGTGCAAGGTGACGAGCTTCGTGCCGTCGGGGAACGTCGCCTCGATCTGGATCTCGGGGATCAGCGGGGCCACCCCGTCCATCACGTCGTCACCGTTCAGCACGTGGCGACCGGCCTGCATCAGATCGGCGACGCTGCGCCCGTCGCGGGCTCCTTCGAGCACCCACGCGCTCAGAAGGGCGATCGCCTCAGGATGGTTCAGGCGGAGTCCACGGTCACGTCGCGCACGCGCCGCCGCGGCGGCGCCGAAGAGCAGCAGTCGGTCCTGCTCGTGTGGTGTCAGGCGCATGTCAGCGGACGCTCAGCGAGACGGCAACAGGAGCGCATCGGCGACGGCCGCATGGCAGCCGACCGTACCATCGACGACCTGCGTGATCCCGAAGTCGACCGCCACCGACGCCAGCGAGTACGCCTCGTCGACGGTGAAGCCACCGCGATCGACCAGGAGCCGGAGCGCGAGGTCGGCGGCCATCGCCATCGCAGCGTCGAGGTCGTCGCCGAAACCGTGCGCGAACCAGTGTGTGTCGGTCCGCAGGAGCGGCGACGTGGTCGTCACGTCGTCGGCGATCGACAGTCGGAGCCGCACGTCGAGCGACGCCTCGATCGCGGTGCCGCAGATCTCGCCGTCACCCTGGCTGAAGTGCGGGTCGCCGACGTAGAAGCCGGCGCCCTCGCGAAAGACGGGATAGTGCACCGTTGCGCCCGGACCGAACCGCCAGTTGTCGACGTTGCCGCCGAACACGCCGGGCGGGATGCTGCTGACCCGGCTGTCGGGGGCGACGCCCATCACGCCGAGGTGCGGGCGGACCGGCACCGTGATGTCGCGGCTGAACGGCTGTCGCGTGGCCGGGTCGGGCGGTGTGACCACCCCGGGCACGTCGTACGACTCGAGCGTCGTGAAGTCGAACCCGAACTTCGGTCGGGCCGTCGCCGGGAACCCGACGGCGGGCGGATCGACGAGTTCGTAGATCGTGATGCGCTCCTTAACCATCCGGTCGTAGAGCAGTCCCCAGTTCGCGGCACAGTTCGAGCCGTACGGCAGTCGTGGCCGCATCTCGAGGATCTCCACCCGGAGCGTGTCGCCCGGCTGGGCGCCGGCGACGTCGATCGGCCCGGTCATGATGTGCACTCCCGGGCCGCGATCGGCCTCGGGGATCCCCGCCCAGATCGCCTCGACGCCGGCGTCCATCAACAGGTCCGGTGCATCGCCGGCGTGGTGGGTGACCGCTTCGATCCACACCTCGGTGCCCGATTCCACCGTGCGCGTCGCTGGTACGTCCGGGTCGAGGTGCCCCCAGAAGCAGGTGTCCGGTGTCGCCGTCAGGTCGGAGGTGCTCACGCGGTCTGACCGTAGGACCGAATCGTGAACGGAACGTTTCCGACGTGTCACGATCCCTCGGCGAGACGTGGTCGGTTGACGCGAGTCGGCGTCGGGTAGACCTGGGGCATGACCAGTCGAACGCGTCCCGGCCGCACCGAACACATCGACGGGGTGCTGGTGGTCGGCGGCGGCTATGCGGGCCTGCACGCGGCCAGCGCCGCGGCCGATGCCGGCGCCGACGTGACCGTGCTCGACCCGAACGGCCGGCACGACTTCGTGACACGCCTGGCCGCCGTCGCCGGAGGCGCGGCGCCACGATCCGATGGCTCCCGTGAACTCGGCGCGTTCGACCATCGTGTCGTCATCGGGTCGGCGACCCATCTCGCCGACGGCGAGGTCATCCTGCAGGACGGCACGCGTCTGGCCGCCGATGCGATCGTGTTCTGCGCCGGTGCCGGCGTGACGCTGCCGCCGATCGACGGCATCGAGCACGCCCTCCCGCTCCGCACGAGCGAACACGCCGAGGCGATCCGCGAGCGTCTCGACCCCGACGGAGCGGTGACCGTGATCGGCGGCGGTGCCACCGGGGTGCAACTCGCCGGTGCGGTCAGCGCGAGTCGAGCGGCATCGACCGTGCGCATCGTCGAGATGGAATCACGGCTCCTCCCCACCATGCGGCCCGAGTCGTCCGACGGCGCCGCCCGGATCCTGCGCGATCGTGGGGTCGACGTCATGGTCGGTGCCACCGTCGACCGCATCGGCGCCGACCACGTCGTCGTGGACGGCGAGGAACTACCGGGCGTCGCCGTCTGGGCCGGCGGCTTCGCACCGCGGACCGAGGGGCTCGACGTCGAACTCAACGGTGCCGGCCAGATCGTGGTCGACGAGTTCCTGCGGATCAGCGGGATGTCACGGACGTTCGCGGCCGGCGACGTGGCGGAACACCACACCACCGACGGCGACCCGCTCCCGATGTCGGCGCAGGTCGCCGTGCAGGCAGGCGACGCCGCCGGTGAGAACGCGGCTCGGGTCGCCGGCGGGAGCGAACCCGAGCCGGCGTCCCTGTCACATCAGGGTTGGGTACTCGACCTCAGCGGACAGCGCGGGATCGCCGAGATCGGCGGCTTCTCGCTGTCGGGGCCGTTCGCCGATCTGATCCCACCGTTCCTGCACGAGGCGATCGACCTGAAGTCGCTGTTCGGCGCCGGCGGGTTCAGCGCTCTCACGTTCTGACCCGGCTCAGTCGTCGCCGACCGCCGCCGGGTTCGGCGGACTCTGGTCACCGGGACGGTTGGATGGTGTGTCGACGAACTCTGCGGGCATGCCGTCGTCGCCGTCGACCTCTTCGTTGCGAGGGTCGTTCGACGTGTCGTCGGGGTCGGTCGTCGGGTCGTCCATGGCACATCCTTTCGCTGGGTGGTCGGTCCGTACCCGCCTGCGGCCCGGCTCAACCCCGTCGGCTCCGATTCGTGGCCGACCGCGCGCCGAGCCATCCGATCGGCTGCCACACTGACCGACGTGTCGCCCCGAATCCCGCTGCTGGCCGTGCTGACGATGACGATCGCCGCGTGCAGCGCCGACACCGTGCCGTCGCAGACCGTGCCGTCGCAGACCGTGCCGACCACGGCCGCCGCGACATCCACGACCATCACGTCGTCCACCTCGTCCACCTCGACCTCGACCACGTCGTCCACCTCGACCACGACCACCACCTCGACCACGACCACCAGTTCGACGACCAGTTCGACGACGTCGTCCACGACCACCGTGGCACCGACGACCGGTTCGATCTACGACGTGCGGCCACCGTCGAATCTCCCGGCACCCCCGTTGCCCGACGGCTGGGCGACGCAGGTGATCGGCACCTCGGTCGGCGGTCGGGAGATCACCGCCCTCGTCCGCCCGGTCGCCGCACCCGAGCACGTCGTGCTCGTCGTCGGCGGCATCCACGGCAACGAACCGGCCAGCCCGCCGACCGTGCGAGCGATGGTGACCGCCTCGTTCGCGGACGACGTCGAGGTCTGGCTCGTGCCCGAACTCAATCCCGACGGGGTCGCCGCAGGCACCCGGTGGAATGCGAACGGCGTCGACCTCAATCGGAACTTCAGCTGGGACTGGCGGGCGATCGACGGCGGACCCGCTCCGATCTCCGAACCCGAGACGCACGCGATCACCACGCTGGTCGACGCGATCGCACCGGACCTCGCCGTGTGGGTGCACCAGCCATACGGCTACGTGAGTTCGGTCGGGCCCACCACCGACCGAGCGTTCGAAGCAGCGTGGTCGGCGGGCTCCGGCCTGCCGACACGATCGGGCGTCACCCAGCACGGCGGCGGTGAGAGCTGGACCCACTTCGAGGCCGCCACCCCGGCAATGCTGATCGAGATCGACACCTGGGCCGCCACCGACGAGGTCGTGCGCGCTCAACTCGCCGGGTTCCAGGCACTGCTCGCATCGCTCGGCTGGGACGGCTGAAACCGTTCGAACCGGAACGGACCGGCGACGGTTGGTACGTTTCCGTTCGACACGTGAGGGGGACATGTCGATGCCGACAACCGAGTTCGCACCCGACCCAGAGGCCGTCGCCACGATGACGTCGTCGCGACCGCCGGGTCACGGGC
>CAXAWD010000089.1:0-10557 GCA_963972325.1 uncultured Acidimicrobiaceae bacterium | reverse complement strand
CCGTCCGGTTCCGCACGAGTACGTCGACCGACGCCCTGGCGACCCGGTCACCACGTTCGCCGAGACGTCCACGGCGGCGACCGTGCTCGGTTGGGAGGCCCGGTACGGGCTACCCGAGATCGTCGAGACCGCCTATCGCTGGCACGAGCGCCAGTTGGCCGCCGACCGAACCACCTGACCGCCAGCGAGTCCACGACCGGAGCGCCATGACCGACGAGACCATCGACCCACCCGCCGTCGACACGCCCGCATCGACACGGTTCGGCATCGTCCGGGCGCCCGACGCCTCGACCGACCCGGCCGTGGCCGAGATCGAGGCACGGGTGGTGCGAACCGAGCTCGAGCGCCGGGTCGGCCCCGTCTCGCTCGACCTGCGCACCGACGGTCCGAGGGTCGGCCCCTGGCTCCCACGCGAGCACGCCGCGTGGCCCGCCGACGTCGACGCCACCATCGATCTCGCCGACCTGGGATCGCTCGCCGCTCGACTCCCCGCGCTGTTCGCGCGGACGGTCGAGCCGGCCGCCGCCGACGTCAGGAGCCGCATGCTGCACCACCTCGGTGTGCTGCCCGTCGACACGACACTGACCGACGAACTGCTCGACGAACTGCTGCCGGCGCCCGCTCGCCCGACCGATCTCTGGCTGGTCGTCCGTTCCGCCGACGACCTCGCCACCGGCGATCCGTCGCACCGATCCCTTCGAGACGACGGCGCCGATGTAGCCGGGCTCGACCGCTGGTTCGACGACACGGTGGCCGGGCTCCGGATCGACGTCGCCCCCACGGTCGCGCGGCTCCGGGCCGAAACCGCCGAGCTCCGCGCTCGGCTCGACGCCGCGGACGACGACCGGATGCGCGCCGAGCGACTGGCCACGGAGCGGATCGAGCACCTGACGGCCGAGCGAGACTCGCTGCGAGAGCGCCTCGGCCGTGCCCAACTCGACGCCACGAGCGAGTCGTCGGTGTGAACGCGCCGTGGCGCACGGCCGAGACCCGGTCGGACGCACCCGTCGTCCGGGCACCGACGCGCCGCCCCCCTGCCGACGTGTCGTTCATCACGGTCACGTTCGGCACCGGTCCGGTCGTCATCGATGCGATCCGCGCGCTCGTCGACTCGATGGCCGACGACGACCTGTCGTACGAGATCATCGTGGTCGACAACGAACACCCGCAGGTGAGTCGCCGCGCCCGCAACGAGCTGGCGTTGTCGACCGCCGGTGTCACCGTCGTGATCCCGGGCCGCAACCTCGGGTTCGCCGGCGGCTGTGAACTCGGGGCGTTGCACGCCACGGGCCGCGTGCTCGGGTTCCTGAACCCCGACCTCGCCGTGCGACCCGGCTGGCTCCGCCCACTGTTGGACGAACTGAACCGTGGCGCCTCGATCGTTGCCCCGGTGTTCCTCGACCCCGACGGGTCCGTTCAGGAGGCCGGCCACGTGCTCTACGCCGACGGGTCGACGGCATCGATCACCTCGCCGACGTCGCTGGGCGGCGACGACGATCGGGCTCCCGAATACGCCTCGGCCGCGTGCTGGTTGATGCGTCGCGACGAGCACGAGCGCCTCGGCGGTTTCGACGCGGCGTTCCACCCGGCGTACTACGAGGACGTCGAGTTCGCGCTGCGGGCCCGGCGGCTCGGCGACGGCCTCCGGGTCGTGCCCGACGTGCCGGTCGTGCACCATCGGGGTATGGGCACCCATGGCTCGCAGCGGGCCGCCGACACGACGACCCAGCGCGACGAGCTGCTCGAACGAGTGCCCCGGATCAGGTGGTCGCAGCCGCAGCGGCCGGGCGCACTGCGCTGACGGCCGACCACAGCTGCTCCGCCACGCCCTGGTCGCCGGCGTCGTGCACCGACATGGCCCGGTCCAACGGCACGCCGGGGCGCCGGCCGGACAGCCACACGACGTGGCCGGGCAACAGGCTCATCGCCGCCAGTTGGGCACGGGGCAGCTGCTCCCCGACCGCGTAGACGATCGCATCGACCTCGCCGGACTCCCACGCCAGCGCCAGCTCGGCGAGCGGTCGCACCGGGCACGGGATGTCACCGAGGATCTCGGGAAGGTGGTGTGCGGCGTACGCGGTGATCTCGAAACGGTCGTCGGCGTCCAACCGGTGGAGCACCGCTCCGCGCAGCGTGCCCGAATCGTCACTGCGTTCGGGGATCAAGGGGCCCACGACGGCGACGCGGCGCGACACATCGGACCCGCCGGCGCCCGACGGAGCCGGAGCGACCGGCTCGCCGTCGGTGTCGGAGCCGTCGGTGTCGGAGCCGTCGGCGCCGACGAGGCCGCCGTACACGCCGACCAGGCGCTCGACCGCCAGGTCCCAGCTGAACCCCGGGTCGGGCACCCGTTCGAGCACCCCGATCAGATCGTCGTCGGTCAACGCCCGGCGCAACGTGGCCGTGACGTCGGCCGGGTTGAACGGGTTGAACCGGGCCCGCACGTCGACGATCACCTCGGGCAGCGACGAGTTGTTGCTGCAGATGACGCGGGCGCCACACCGCCGCGCCTCGAGCACCGGCAGCCCGAACCCTTCGTAGTAGGTCGGGAACATCACCAGCTCGGCGCTCTGGTACAGCGCCACGAGCAGGTCGTCGGGCACGAACCCGGTGAACAGCACCTGGTCGCCCACGCCGGCCGCGTCGGCCGCCGATTCCAGATCGGCGCGCTGGTCGTCGGTCAGGCGGCAGAACAACACGAGCTGGTGTCGTCGGCGGACATCGGCGGGCAGGCCCGCGAACGCCTCGATGGCTCCGAGCGAGTTCTTGCGCCAATCGGCTGCCGTCGGGACGAGGACGTAGCGGGCGCTGAGGGTCGGCCACTCACGACGCAGCGACCCGATGCGCTCGGCCAGCGGCGCGGTGGGCGGCCGGAACTGCGACGACACACCGGCGCCGAGCACGGTCACCCGACCGGGGTCGACCGCGAGGTGCCGCACCACGTCGTCGGCGGCCGACTGCGAATCGGTCACCACGGCATCGGACGTGGCGATCATGCCCAGCCGCCGCCGGTACGCCACGCTCGCGAAGCGTTCGGCGATGTAGTGCTCGGGAAACAGATACGGGATCAGGTCGTAGCAGGTGGTCACGAGGCGACGGGCCCTGACGGGCGGGAACTGGTCGACGATGTTCGGCAGCTCGAACGGTGAGTTGACGTGCAGCACGTCGACGTCCCGACCGGCCATCTCGGAGAACGACCGCAGGCGGTCACCGAGACCGAGGTCGTCGAGCCGATCCGGGCGGGGCATCCGGTCGTTCCACAGGAACACGTCGACCCGGTCGCGGTGCGGTCCGTCGATCATGTGGCGGACGATCTCGGTCACGAACCGGGCGATGCCGCGTTCACTGTTGCCGATGCTCTGCATCGCCTGGAGGTCGAAGGCGATCATCGGGATATCACTCGTCGTCGGGAGCGTCGTCGAGCATCGCCGCGGCGACGACGTCGGTCAACCGACCGATGAGTCGTTCGAGCTCGACGATGCGGTTGTCGAGCCCCTCGATGTCGGCGCGCAGCCGCGACAGGACCCGGGCGTGGTGCAACGACTGCTCGACCAGGTCGGCTTCGAGATCGGCGATCACGGCCTGGAGGGCCGGGAGTTCGGCACCGGCATCGACCGACCGGATCTCGGCCTTCACCATCTCGAAGTGCTGGTTGAAGAAGTCGCGGAGCGGTGAGGTCGCACCTCGTGCCACTCGGCGGACGGACGGGACGCTCATGCGAATCGGTTCATGGATCGAGGTGGGTCGTCGGATGCAACGACCGCATCACGACAGGATGCGGGCGAGGCTAGCGCCGATCGCCTCACGCGACGGCGACTCGGAGATCCGCTCGGCGGCTCGGTCGGCCAACTCGGTGCGCCAGGCAGGCTCGTCGTAGGCACGCCGGAGCAGGCGTGCGGCGTGATCGAGATCGGGGTCGGCCCACCGGGCGGGGGCCGCGTACGCCCCCTCGCCGTCGCTGACCTCGACCAGCTCGACGTCGACGAGCGCGGCGGAGTCGTCGTCCATCAGGTCGAGGTTGCCGCCGTACCGGCTGGCGACGACCATCGTGCCGAGCGCCATCGCCTCGGCGAGGTGCAGTCCGAGGCCCTCCGACCGGTGCAGGCTGAGCAGCACGTCGGCCGATGCGGTGAGTTCGGCGAGTTCGGCGGGGCTGCACCGCTGGTCGCGTAACTCGATGCGGTCGTCGCCGCCGATCGCCGCCACGACCCGACCGAGCTGCTCGGGCCGCTGCTCGCCGTTGAGCGTCTTGATCGTCAGGTGCACGGGTTCGTCACCGGGAAACGCCCGACGGAACGCCTCGATCGACCCGAGCGCGTTCTTGCGCTCCATCACACTCAAGAAGTCGAAGGCGACCAGCACGTCGAACCGCGACCTGCCATCGGCGGGGTCGGCAGCCTCGGTCGGCGCGGCAACGACCGGGGGCTCGGGCACGGGCAGCGGGAGCGGCACGTACTGCACCGGCGTGTCGGTGGCGGCCCGGTACGCGTCGGCGACGAAGCGCGTCGGGGCCCAGATCTCGTCGACGAGCCCGATCCCCCACCCCTGCTCGTCGGGCACCTCGGCGAGCTCCCAGAAGAAGTACCCGATCGTGCGGTCGGCCCGTTCGAACGGCTCGGGAACACGCGAGCGCACGTCGGCGAGCTGGACCGCGGTGACCATCGCGATCGTCGTGTCGTACACGACCGACGGCGCACCGGTCGGTGCCGGAGCCGCCCCCTGGCCGGGCACCGTCCACTCGCCGACGCTCACGCCACCGGCCCGGAGCGTCGCCACGAGTTCGCGGGCTCGCTCACCGAGGCCGCTCGTGGCGTCGAGGTAGCCGACGACGTTGACGCCGTGAGGCGCCGGTGCCGGTGGTTCGGACCGAGTGATCAGCCGGCGAAGTCCCGCCCGCACGCGGCCGGCCACCATGTCACCGGCTCCGGAGTCGGTCGACGAGCCGTCGGGCCGCGTTCGGCCGGGTCTCGATCGGCGGAGCGCCCGACCGCAGCGGACGTTCGAGCCAGTCGTTGCGGTTCGGAGCCAGGTTGAGGTTGTAGTACGGATCGTTGTTGATCTCGGTGTGCCACCGCTGGTTGATGAACTGGTACTCCTCGGGGCGCAGGACGCTGTGGCGGGTGCGGCTCTCGAAGTGGTACCACGAGGCCCACGGGGTCCACACGATCCGGTACCCGCGATCGCGGATCTTGAGGCACAGGTCGACGTCGTTGTAGTTGAGTGGCAGGGCCTCGGGGAATCCGCCGACCTCGTCGAACACCGAACGCCGGATGAGCGAGGCGGCCGCGGTGACGCCGCTGCACTCACGGGCCACGGCCAGTGGCCGCAGCGGCCACGGGCCGGGCGAGTCGCCGCTCCATCCGTCGCAGATGTGCATGAGGTCGTGGTGATAGACGTGTCCACCGTGCTGGAGCGTGCCGTCGTCGAACAGCAGCTTGGCGCCGGCCATCGCCACGTCGTCGTCCGCGAGCAACCCGACGAGCTCACCGATGCTGTCGGGTTCGATCAGTTCGGTGTCGTCGTTGAGCAGCAGGAGCAGGTCGCCGGAGGCGTGCAGCGCCCCGATGTTCATCTTCTCCGAGAAGTTGAACGTCGGGCGGTCGTACTCGACGGCCACGAGACGGTCGCCGAGGAGCCGGTCGAGCGCCTGCATGACCGGCTCGGGCGTGACGGTGTCGTGCACGATCACGAACTCGAGGTTGGTGTAGGTGGAGTGTTCGAGGAGGCTCCGCACCGCGTCGACGACGAACACCCGGGAGACCCCCCACACCCGCCCGGAGGAACCGCGCGTCGGGATCACGACGCTCACCAGCGGTTGCTCGGTGACGTGGCGGATCACCCGGTAGCAGCCGTCGTGTTCGGTGTGTTCGACGGTCGCGTCGATGCCGACTCGGCGACAGTGGTCGGCCACGGCACGTACACCGGCCTCGAATGCCCAGCGCTTGTTGGCGCTGTCGGAGGTGACGCTCGCAGGCGACTGACGCCAGTGGTACAGCACCTGCGGCACGTGGGCCACGCCCCGTGCCTGCTCGGTGAGGCGGAGGACCAGGTCGTGGTCTTGCGCACCGTCGAACCCGGGGCGGAATCCGCCGACCTCGTCGACCAGGGATCGTCGCGCCATCAGGAAGTGGGTGATGTAGTTCTGGCTGCGCAGCCGCTCGGGTGAGAAGTCGGGCTTGTAGGACGGTGACGCGTAGCGTCCGTCGGCCCGCAGCAGGTCGTGGTCGCTGTACACGACATCGGTGTCGTCACCGGCCGCGTCGAGCATCGCTGCCAGCGCCGTCGGTTCGAGCTCGTCGTCGTGGTCGAGCAGCGCCACCCACTCCCCCGACGCTGCGTCGAGCGCGTCGTTGGCGGCCGCGACGATGCCGCCGTTCTCCGCCCGATCGATCACGCGCACCCGCGGGTCGGCCGCGGCCGCGGCGGCGAGCACGTCGGCGACCCACGGCTTCGTCGAGCCGTCGTCCACCAGCACGTGTTCCCAGTCGGTGAAGTCCTGGTCGACGACCGACCGGAGGCACGCCTCCAGGTGCTCCCGCTCGGGGTCGAACACGGTCGTCAGGACCGAGATGCGCGGCGCCATCGGTCAGCTCACAGCAGACGCGAGCGCACGGCCCGTCCGACACGCCGACGCCCGAACCGGATCGCGCTGAACACAGTCTTCTGGAAGTGCTCCTGGTCTTGCAGTGCCCGGTCGAGCGCCACGTGCAGTTCGGCCATCTGCCCACGGAGGCTGCCGGCGGTGGCCTCGGCGCCGCGAGCCGCGTCGCGAGCGGCCAGCAGCTCGTGGCGGAGGTCGGCGTAGCTCTGTTCGGACGGCCCGACCAGCTCACGCAGGCGGTCGATCTCGGCGCGCAACGCGGCCGGGTCGTCGTCGATCTCTGATTCGGCCATCGTCGGCGAGTGTACCGGTGGCGATACGCCCGCCCGGGACACGCCGATCAGAGGGCGGACACGAGTTGATACAGCGTGTTGACCGCACACAGCGCGGCCACCGCCGACGCGATCAGGAAGACCCGGCCGTATTGGATCGCCGCCGCGACCACCACGACCATCAGTGGCACCAGGGGCAGGGCGAAGCGAGCCGGTGCCGGGAAGTCCTGGTTGCTGAAGTAGGCGAAGTAGAACGTGTAGAACGGCCCGGCGGCGAGCAGCGCGGCGATCGTGACGCGGGCCCACCACGCGGCTCGATCGGTCACGGCCACGACGAACGCGGTCGCGAACATCAGGCTGATCAGCAGCCAGTTCGTCAGCTCGACGCCGGCGATCGTCACCTGTGATCGCAGCGGCGGGGAGAAGTACGGGTTCCGGACGGGCGTGAACGTCGACGACAGCTGGCCCAGCACCTTGTCGATCGAGACCTCGTCGATCCGATGGTTGACGAACATCGGGGCGCTGCTGACCCGGTCGCCGGCGCTGGCTCTCGGAGCCGGCGGGAACAACGCCTCGTGCACCCGCCCGGCGAGCTCCGTCCGGAACAGGAACAGCGACGGCGGGATCACGAGCGGCGCCAGCCGCCAACGCCAGGGCATCGTGGCATCGGTTCCCTGGCGGACCATCAGGTACGCACCGCACGCGGCGATCGCCAGGATGTTCGTCGCCTCGACGAACAGCAGGCCGGCGTAGATCGGCGGCAACCACCACCACCGCAGCCGGCCGGCCTCGTACTTCATCGTGGCCAACACCGCGAGCGCGCCCGTCAACATCAGGCTCACGTCGGCGTTCACCGTGGCCCCGGCGTGGAAGATGGTCAACGGCGTGACGAGCAGGAGCGTCAGCGCCACGGCTCGCGCCCGACGACGGATTCCGAGCAGCGCCATGAGGTACCAGGCGACCGACCACGCGGCTCCGGCCCAGACCGCACCGAGCGTGCGCGCCGCCGTCACCTTGCTGTCGAACACGCCGATCTCGGTCAGGACCCGCGCCGTCACTCCGGTCACCACGTAGTACGGCGGGAACTGCGACGCCGCCGTGTTGAACCCGTCCTCCTGGAACTCGGCCGGGTCGTACTCGTCGAGGCCGCAGGGTGGCCCCTCGTATCCGGGTGCGTCGACGCTCCGACACGCCGCCTCGGCCATCGCCTCCTGCCCGACGCGCTCGTTCCGCAACGGGATGTCGAACTCGCCGGCTCGGATCACGAAGTCGACGTGCTGGAGCTCGTCGATCGGCGAGAGCGTCTCGTACGAGGCCTGGTGGAGGCCGACGAACAGGAGCGAAACCAGGAACAGCCCGAGGCACACGTACCAGTCGTCGCGCACCCAGATCGCAGCATCGCGCTCGGGTTCGTCGCCACGGTCGTCGGTCTCCGGTGGCGGGTCGAGGACGACACCGGCGACCGGCGTGTCGTCGTCCGAACCCGGTGGACGGTCGCCCGGTGTGTCGCCGTCGGCGGGCTCTGACATGGCGAGGACCCTACCAATCCGCCTGGCTCCGACACGGTGAGCCGGACGGGGTCGAGCCGGGCTCACAGTGCACCCCGGCACGGTCGTCGCGCCCTCGAGGCCCGCCGACGGATAGCGTCATGGCGATGTCCTCCACGACGAAGAGTGGCGAACCGGTCGTACGCGTCTCACACCTGTCGAAGCGCTTCCGGCTGTTCCACGAGCGGAACCAGTCGCTCAAGCAGTCGCTGCTCAACCTGCGCCGCAGCACCTACGAAGACTTCTGGGCGCTGCGCGACATCAGCTTCGACGTGTCCGAGGGCGAGACGTTCGGCATCATCGGGCACAACGGCAGCGGCAAGTCGACGCTGTTGAAGTGCCTGACGAAGATTCTCGAGCCCGACGAGGGCTCGGTGTCGGTCGACGGGTCGATCTCCGCGTTGCTCGAACTCGGCGCCGGGTTCCACCCCGAGTTGAGCGGCAAGGAGAACGTGTACCTCAACGCCGCGATCCTCGGGGTCTCACGGCGTCAGGTCGACCAGAAGTTCGAGGAGATCGTCGAGTTCTCGGGTCTCGAACAGTTCATCGACACGCCGGTCAAGAACTACTCGTCCGGCATGTTCGTGCGGCTCGGGTTCGCCGTCGCCGTCAACGTCGACCCCGACGTGCTGATCATCGACGAGGTGCTCGCCGTCGGCGACGCCGACTTCCAGGCCAAGTGCGGCGACAAGATCGCCGACTTCCGCGATCGCGGCAAGACCATCGTGCTCGTCACACACGGCATGTCCGACGTCGTCCGGCTCTGCAAGCGGGCGGCGTGGATCGACCACGGCAACCTCCGCATGATCGGGCCACCGCAGGACATCACCGAGGCCTACATGCAGACCACCCACGACGGCCGGTCGGTGCAGTACCTCGACGGGCTCCGCTGGGGCACCGGCGAGGTGCAGATCGCCGCCGTGGAGATCCTGGGCGCCGACGGGCAACCGGTCGATTTCGCCACATCGGGCGAACCGCACGCGATCCAACTGCTCCTCACGGCAGCGCAGCCCGTGATCGCCCCCGAGATCGTGCTGTCGATCTACGACCAGAACGCCACGTTGGTGTCCGAGGTCAGCACCCGCAACCGCGACGCGTTCATCGACCAGGTGCACGGCGAACGCATCATCCGGTTCGAGCTCGACACGTTGCCCCTCACCGAGGGCACCTACGAGATGAGCTGCTCCGTCGTCGACGAATCGGGTCAGCGCGAGTACGACGTCCGGAGCCGGTTCGTGAAGTTCGACGTGCTCAAGGGCGACTCGGGCGATCGCGGCCTCGTGACGCTCGGTGGCAGCTGGAACGTCAACCCCTGACGGTCGACCGGATGAACCGGCCGCTCAGAGCTCTTCGGCGAAGCGCCCCTCGAGCTTGTCGAACAGCCACCAACCGAACAGCAGCGCTGTGATCGCGTACGCGCCGAGCAGGCCGTAGTCGATGAGCCGGGGCATGCGCAGGTCGAACATCAGGTCGCGATAGATGCGGACGACGACCGCCATCGGCAGGTCGTTGTAGATCCGCACGACGGTCGGATACTTCGCCAGCCGGTCTTCGACCAGCGACGGGTCGTACACGATCGGCGTCGAGAAGAACCAGGCCTGCACGACGATGCCCCACAGGTAGGTCATGTCGCGGAAGTAGACGTTGGCGGCAGCCAGCGCCAGGCCGAAGCCCGTCGCGAAGACCGCCAGCACGAGGCTGGTGAACACCACCAGCGGCAGCCACGGCAGCACCATGAAGCCGAAGATGGTCAGTGCGATGCTCAGCACGCTGAGTTCGATCGCCAGTGTGAACATGCCCGCCAGGATCGTCGAGACGACCAGGTGCTCACGCGGGAACGCGACCTTGCGGACGAGTGCACCGTTGCCGACGATGCTGCCCATCGCCTCGCTCACGGACACGTTGAAGAACGACCACGGCAACAGACCGCACAGCAGGAAGAACGCGTAGGAGGAGTTGCCACTGGGATCGCCGACCTGGGGGTTGGCGCCGATCACGATCGAGAACGCGAACGTGTACACCAGCATGAACGCGATCGGGTTGAGCAGCGACCAGCCCCAACCGAGCAAGCTGCGCTTGTACCGGCCGCGCAACTCGCGCAGCGTGAGGTTCCAGAGGAGCTCGCGGCGCGCGATCA
>CAXAWD010000088.1:0-10642 GCA_963972325.1 uncultured Acidimicrobiaceae bacterium | reverse complement strand
GTGCCGATCTCGTGCGCCGACCGCCAACGCCAGGTTCTCGGCGACGGTCCGACTGGGGAGCAGGTTCGTGATCTGAAAGGTGCGGGAGAGTCCGGCCCGCGCGCGCCGCTGGACGTTCCACTGGGTGATGTCGCTGTCACCGAGTGCGATACGCCCGTCGGTCGGCCGAAGCACACCTGCGACGAGGTTCATCAGCGTGGTCTTGCCGGCACCGTTCGGGCCGATCAACGCGAGTCGATCACCGCGGCCGACCGAGAGCGACACGTCGTTCGTGAGCAGGGCCCCGCCGATGGTGAACGACACGTGGTCGAGCGTGAGACGCATCGTCACGGCACCACCTCCGTGATCGAGTCGGCGGAGCGGGTGTCGAACGTGAGCGCTTCGTCAGTCGGCGTCCTCCTGGCGCTCACCGCCCGGGTGAGATGCCCCCGCAGTCGCCGGATGGGGGTGGGTCCGATCATGGCGATCGTGATGTAGACGAAACCGAGCACCATCGGCCAGCGGTCGAATCGGCTGCTGAGATCGTTCTCCAGGAACGTGAGACCGACCGCTGCCACCGCCGCACCGAGCATCCCAGAGCCACCGACGACGGCGAACAGCAGCGCCTTCGCCGACACCAACGGGACGAAGTCGGCCGGGCTGACGAACCGGATCGCGTAGGCGTTGACGACGCCGGCGAGCCCGGCGACGATCGACGACAGTACGACGGCCCCGGTGCGATAAGCAGCCGGTGAGTGACCGAGCGCCGCCATGCGCGAATCGCTGTCACGAACGCCGGCGACGGCTGCGCCGAAGGGTGAACGCAGCACGACCGCGAGCATGGCGACGACCGAGGCCAGAAGCGCGAGAGCCACCCACGCCAGGTTGCGTGAGTCGGCGAGATCGATGCCGACCGGCCACGTGCTCGGACGGGTGACACCGGAGATGCCGTCCTCGCCGCCCAGAGCACGCCAACGCAACGCGAGCGACCGAAACATCTCGGCGAACGCGAGCGTGATGAGGAGGAAGTGAAAGCCGCTCAGACGGGACGACACCCATCCGACGATGAGACCGATCGCGGTCGCTCCGAGCACAGCGAGCAGGAGCGTGATCCACAGATTTCCGACGTCCCAACGCGTCGCGCTGACACCGACGATGTAGGCGGCGACGCCTTGGAACGCAGCGTTGCCGAGCGATGCGCGTCCGCTGACCCGGAGCAGGAACCACGTCGAGAGCGCCAGTATCGCCCAGGCGTAGGCCCGGGTCAGCAGCAAGAGGTCGAACCCGTCGAGGGTGAGCGTCATCGTCACCGCCCCGGCTGCGCACGCGAAGGCAATTCCTCGGCGTGGCATCAGTGGGCCCCGGCCGATCGGTCGACCAGGCCCGCTGGTCGGACTGCGAGGACGGCGACCACGAGCGCCATGATCGTGAAGCTCGCGAACGTCGGAAGCCAGGCCTTGCCGTACGCATCGACCAGGCCGACGAGCACGCTGGCGATGAAGGCGCCCTTGAGGCTGCCGAGGCCGCCCACGACCACGGCGACGAGCGCCATGATGAGCATGCTGAACTCCTGACCGATCGATGCCCCCGAGAGCGGAACGCCGAGGCCACCGGCCAGACCGGCGAGTCCGCCGGCCAGAGCGAACACGGCGAGGAACAGGAGGTCGGTGCGGATCCCCAGCGCCTCGAGTTGCTCCCGGTCGTCGGCTCCAGCCCGCACCATCGCTCCGAAGCGTGTGCGCTCCTGCAACCACCACACGCCCACGGCGATGACGACCGCGGCGGCCATGACGAACACGCGGTACACCGGAAACGTGGTGTCGCCGATGCTGAACGATCCATCGAGCCCGTTCGGCAGCAACACGGAGAGGGGAATCCCGTCCCATCGGTTGCGCACGAGGTCGGCGATCACGAGCAGACATCCGAACGTGAAGAGCACCTGGCGGGTCGGGTCGGCCGTGATCGCCTGCCAGCGCAGCCGGGCCAAACCGAAGACCGCCACGGCGACCACGATCCCGGTGGCCACGGCGGCGAGCACCGCGGCTGCGAACACGTCGACGTGCCGGTCGACTTCGGCGGCGACGTGCGATGCGACCAGGAACGTCGCCCCGTGTGACAGGTTCACGAAGCGGGCGAGACCGAAGGTGAGGGTGAACCCGGATGCGACGAGGAACAGCAGGAGACCGAACGACAGGCCGATCAGGGTGTGCAGCAACATGCCGTCAGGCGTGACGGTGCCGATGAGGGCGATGTGGCTGTTCTTCGTCGCATCCATCGGGTGGATCACTCGATCGTGGCGTCGACCTGGTGACGCAGTACTCCACCGTCATCGGTCACGCTGTACACGTAGGTCGGGCCGAACACATAGCCGGTCTCTGCATCGAAGGAGATCGGGCCCCACGGGGTGTCCACTTCCGTGTCGGCGATCGCGGTTCGCATGACGTCGCCATCTTCCGCGTCGGCTCCGGCAGCCGCGACCGCGCTGAGCAGCACGGTGCCCGTGGCCCATGACCCGGCTGTGAAGTGGCTCGGTGGAAGATCGGGGTTCGCTGTCGCGAGTGCTGTCTTGAAACGATCGTTCTCGGCTGTTTCGAGCTGGGAGGAGTAGTAGAAGCCCGCCGTGGTCCCGACCGCGGCTGGCCCCTCTGCCTGAAGGAGGAGTTCCGTGACGAGAGGGCCGTGGGCGAGGAGCGGCATCCGGTCCTTGAGCCCGAACTGGTCGTACTGCTGGATGAAGGCGATGCCGTCGGCACCGGCGAAACCGCCGAACACCACGTCGGCGTCCGGGATCTCGGCCAGGTACGAGCCGAAATCCTGCGTTCCGAATGGCGGCATGATGGTCGAGACGACCTCGCCTCCGGCCTCGGTGAACCCGTCGGAGAAGGCCTGTGCGACCGCCTGGCCGTAGGCCATGTCCATACCCAGGACTGCTGCGGTGCGGTAGCCGAGCGTCTCAGCGGCGTACGTGCCGAGCCGTTGGGCGTCGTAGTTCACCGACGGTGCTGCCACGAAGGCATTGGGGTTCTCATGCAGTCCGAGCGGGTTGGCGATCGGTGTGATCTGGGGGACGCCGGCATCGGCGAGCACGGCGGCGACCGCGAACGTCGAACCCGCGTTGGCGCAGCAGACGACGACGCTGGCACCGTCCTCGACGAGCTTCGTCGCTCGCTCGACCGCCACAGCCGGGTCGGTGGCGTCATCTTCGAACACCAGCTCGATGGACCGGTCGCCGGCGAGCGATCCGGCGCTCTCCAGGCTGAGCGTGAGCGCCAACTCCATCGGGTCGCCGTAGATGCCGAAATTGCCGGTGTAGGAGCTGATGACGCCGACGGTGACCGGTTCACCCTCCGCTTCGGATGTCGCGTCGGTCGGTGGGGTCGCGTCGGCGGCAGCGTCATCCGCGTCGCCCGTGTCGTCGTCGGTCGAATCGGTCGGTGTGGTCACCTCGGGCCGTGACGTGTCGGTCGGAGAGTTCGAGTCGTCGTCGCCGCCGCACGCGGCAACGACGAGCGCGATGGCGCTCACGGCGGCGAGAGATCGAGCCGTGAGCCTCCGATGTGTGTGCGTTGATGTCATGTGCCCCCCTTTGGTCAGTTGTCAGAGGTCTAACAGTCATCGGACCATTCGTCAAGAAGAACTTGTGTCTCCATCTACTATTCGTTCAGCGCATAATACCGATGTAACAGGCGCATGGCGGCGTCAATGTGGCTCGGAGGGCGAGTAGCGGCAGCGGAGATGACACCAAATTCCTGCTTGACATCTCAGATGTCGGATGTCTATGGTGGCCGGCGATGAAGTTCGAGCAGGGAGTTCGACGACGCGGCGTACCGTTCGTGTCCATGGACAACGACAACCCCTCCGCGCGCTCAGACCAATCCGCCGATGGTTCGCCCGACACTGGCACCGGCCCCCGACCCGGAGGCGTCGACCATCTCAACGCCATCCAGAGGGTCGGCGGCGGCAGGGTCGCCGATCTCGCTGTCGCGGAGATCGAACGCTACATCCAGGACAACGGCCTGGTCGCAGGTCACCGTCTTCCGCCGGAGCGCGTGTTCATCGAGCAGCTGGGGATCAGCCGTTCGTCCGTGCGTGAGGCGCTCCGAGTGCTCGCGACCACCGGCCGGATCGAGGTCCGGCACGGCGACGGAACGTACGTGGCCGAGCCACCGACGTCACCGCGCGACCATGCGACCCGTCTGTTCGACGCCAGCGAAGAACACGCCCTCCGCAACCTCGTCGAAACTCGGCTGGGTATCGAGCTCGCAGCGGCGACCGCCGCCGCGCTCCGTGCAACAGACGACGACTTCGACGTACTCGACCGTCTCCTCGACGACTATGAGCAGGCGCTGCGCCGCGACCCTGCATTTGCGTGGGAACCACTGACCTTCGAACTGGCGATCATCGAGGCGACGGGTAACACATGGCTGTACGAGGTCGAACTGCAGTTGCGCGAGGCGTGGCTGTCGCTGTCGTCCGGATTGCGATCGAGCGTCGCCAGGCACCACGAATGGCTCGCCGAGCACCGGGCGATCCTCGCGTCGCTTCGTTCACGGAACGTGGCCCAGGTTCAGCGCATGGTCATCGGCCACGTCAGCCTCGAACGATTCGAGGAGGACCTCGCGAACCGTCACGCTTCCGACCCACCCACCCCTTCCTAAGGAGCCATCATGAAATTCGGATTACGTCTACCGGGCGCCGGCCCATTCGCAGGTCCGGGCGAAATCACGGCATTCGCTCAGAAGGCCGAGGAGCTCGGCTTCGACAGCCTGTGGATGACGGACCACATCGCGCTCCCCGTCCAACAGGAAACACGTTATCCGTACCGTGAGGACGGCAAGTTCTTCTGGCCGGCGGAGACTCCCTACCTCGATGTCGTCGGCGTGCTGACGTGGGCCTCCGCTGCGACCGAGCGGATCAACGTCGGTTCCTCGGTGCTGATCGCCGGCTGGCACGACCCGGTGGCCACGGCCAAGGCGTTCGCCACGCTCGACACACTCAACGGCGGTCGCACCATCATGGGCGTCGGAACCGGTTGGATGCGCGAACAGTTCGAGATGCTCCACTATCCGTTCGACACGCGCGGACCCAGGACGACGGAGTTCATCAAACTGATGAAGCACCTGTGGACCGAGGACACGATCGATTTCCAGGGCGAACACTTCCAGTACAGCGGCTTCAAGTTCTATCCCAAGCCGACTCGACAGCCATCGATCCCGATCTGGTCGGGCGGTAAGAGCGAGGCGGTGCTGCGGCGCGTGGCCGAGGCCGCCGACGGGTGGCACCCCCTGTACATCGCTCCCGAGGAGCTCGAACAGAAGATCGAGCGCCTGAAGGGGTACCTGGCGGAACGAGGCCGGACGATCGACGAGATCACGTTGTCGGCGCGCCCGGTGAGCCAGGCCACCCTCGATGCCGAGACGATCCAGTGGTATGAGCATCTCGGTGTCGAATTGCTCATTGCCGACACCTCGTTCGACCACGACTCGATCGCCGGGGCACTCGACGAGATCGCCCGACTGGCGGACGACCTGATGCCGCTCGCTGCATCGTCATGACCATCGACGATCGTATGAGGACGGTCGACAGGTTCTCATCGGGGCCGGTCGACTGGTCGGAACCACCCAGCGTCGATCTGGTCGCCGGAATCGCGGCGCGGTCGTTCACGGGCGACCAGATGTCGACGACGTTGTTCACGCTCGAACCCGGTGCGGTCGTGCCCGAGCATGCGCACCCCAACGAGGAGTTCGGCTATGTCGTCGAGGGTCAGCTCACCGTGTGGTGTGGCGACGATCGGTTCGACGTCGAACCCGGCGGCACGTTCTTCGTTGCAGCCGGTCAGCCACATCGAGCCGTCGCCTCCGCGATTGGTTGCCGACTACTCGAGTGCTACGCACCGCCGCGAGTGCCGACCCCACCACCGACGACGAGGAAGCCATGACGAGCAATCACACACCCACCACCTCGGGGGTTCCCGACACCGTGACCATCGAGCGGATCGAAGTGACACCTGTCCGCGTTCCGCTCGCACGCCGTTTCTCGGGGAGTCACTACTCGATGGACAACCGCGTCACCATCGTGACGCGGGTGTACACATCGGATGGCGTCGTCGGAGAGTCCTACAACGGGGACAGCGACGACGAACTGCTTCAGATCGTCGGCATCATCCGGAACGAGCTCACACCGCTGCTGGTCGGAACCACTGCGACCAGCATCGAGGCTGCCTGGGAGTCGATGTTGCCGCCCACCTACAACATCTTGCGTGACCGCGGCTTGTCGATGCAGGCGATCGCGTGCGTCGACTCGGCGATCTGGGACTCGATCGGCAAGCGCCTCGGCGTCCCACTGTTCCAACTCTGGGGCGGGTATCGCGACACGCTCACGGCGATCTGCATCGGTGGCTACTACACCGATCATCTCTCCGAGATCGCCGGACAGATCAACTCCTACCGCGAACTCGGCTTCGGGGGCTGCAAGTTCAAGATCGGCAAACTCAGCCCCGAAGACGACGCGGTCCGCACACGGTTGGCCCGCGAGGCGGCCGGGGACGACTTCGTCCTCATGGTCGATGCGAACCAGGGCTACACACGATCGGAGGCGATCCGCTTCGCCCGCCTGACCGACGACCTGAACGTTCGATGGTTCGAGGAGCCGGTGCGTTGGTTCAACGATCGGCTTTCGATGCGAGACGTGCGGCTGTCCACCGGCCTGTCGGTTGCCGCTGGTCAGAGCGAGTCGACCCGCGCCGGTATCCGCGACCTGATCGTGTCGGGCGCCGTCGACGTCTGCAACTGCGACGCAAGTTGGATCGGCGGACCGACCGAGTGGCTACGAATGGCCGCCATCGCCTCTGCGTACGAGGTCGACATGGCCCATCACGAAGAGCCGCAGGTGTCGGCCCATCTTCTGGCTGCGATCCCGCACGGCACCTACCTCGAGACGTTCGACCCCGAGCGTGATCCGCTGTTCTGGAGCATCATCGCCAACCGCCAGGAGTTCGTCGATGGCATCTATCGCGTGCCCAGCGGCCCCGGGCTCGGCCTCGAACTCGATCACGACTACATCGCCCGGTACGAAGTCGCGATGGCGCCGGCGTGAGTACCGGTGTCGCGTTCGTCGGCGCCGGCGAGGCCGACCGGATCGGCAGCGTGCCCGACAAGAGCGCGCTGCAACTCCACGCGGAGGCGGCCACCGCCGCGCTCGCCAACGCTCACCTCGAACTGTCCGACGTCGATGGGTTCTTCACGTGCGGACTCGACTTCATGCCGAACTTGTTGGTTGCCGAGTACCTCGGTCTCCATCCCTCGGTCAGCGGCAGCAACTCGATCGGTGGTTCGTCGTTCGTCGCCCACGCCCACGAAGCGATCCAGGCGATCGAATCCGGAGCATGTGACGTCGTGCTCATCACGCACGGAGAAACCCGACGATCCAACGCCAAGCGGGGTGTCACGACCCGGCCGGCGCACGACGACCCGTGGTTTCCGGACTGGCAATGGGAGCGGCCGTGGGGCGTGATGACGCCCCCACCCGCCTACGCACTCGCTGCGTCGAGACACATGCACGAGTACGGCACCACATCGGAGCAGCTGGCCGAGATCGCAGTGGCGACGCGGGCGTGGGCGGCGCTCAATCCGATGGCCAAGAATCGCGACCCACTCACCGTCGACGCCGTCATGAGTACGCCGTGGTTCGTCTATCCGTTCCATGTCCTCGACTGCTGTCTGGTGACCGACGCCGGCGGCGCGGTCGTGCTCACGTCGACCGAACGGGCACGCACGCTCGGTGTGCCGGTGGTCGAGATCCTGGGGTCGGGCGTCCACCACACCCACTACGGGATCTCGAACATGCCTGATCTGACCGTGACGCCCGCCGCGGTGTCGGGCCGAATGGCCTTCGAGCAGGCGGGTGTGAGCCCAGAGGACATCGACGTCGCAGAGCTCTACGACTCGTTCACGTACACCGTGCTCGTCACCCTCGAGGACCTCGGCTTCTGCGCCAAGGGCGCCGGTGGCGAGTTCGTCAGCGGGCAACGCACGGCACCCGGCGGGGAGTTTCCGCTGAATACGAGTGGAGGGGGTTTGTCGTACACGCATCCCGGCATGTTCGGAATGTTCCTCATGATCGAGGCCGTCCGTCAGCTGCGAGGCGAAGCCGGCGACCGCCAGGTCGCCGACGCCCAACTCGGTGTCGTCAACGGCATGGGCGGGTACTTGTCGAGCGCAGCGACGCTGGTGCTCGCACGGAGCGAATCATGACGGGACTCGACATCGAGGCCATGGACTTCCCGATTTCGCCGAGCCCTGATGCCGCCCCGTTCTGGGATGCCGTCGAGCGCGGTGAGCTCGTGGTCCCTCGCTGTGTCCCGTGCCATGCGTCGTTCTGGTATCCACGCAATCTCTGCCCGACCTGTGGAGCACGCGACATCGAATGGGTTCCGCACCCGGGTGCCGGGATCGTCCATGCGTTCTGTATCCACCACCACACCTCACTGCCGCATCTGCGGGAGCTGACACCCTTCGTCACAGCGCTCGTCGACCTCGGTGATGGGGTGCGGATGATGGGACTCCTCGACATCGAGCCGGATCCCGACACCGTCCGATGCGACCTCCCGGTGCAACTCAGGTTCACCAAGAGTGCGGACGACCGTCAGATCCCAGTCTTCGTCCCGTCCTGACGGGCCGCGCCATCTCACCATCCACCAACGCGAGCAACACAAGGAGCACCCCATGACCTACCGGTTCTGGCACGTCGGCATCAACGTCACCGACATGGACCGCACGATCGAGTTCTACGAAAAGATCGGGTTCCAGCTCGAAGACCAAGGTGGCTTCACCAACCCTCAGGTCGGTGAAGCGTTCTCCGTCGAAGGAGGCGACACTGTGCGATTCGCCCACATGCGTATCAATCCGAACGAGCCGAACGAGTCCCTCCTCGATCTGATCCAGTGGGTCAACCCGCCAACCGAGGGATACGCCGAGCCCCGTTCGATGCGCGATCCGGGCCTGTGTCGGTTCTCGATTCTGTGTGACGACTGTGACGAGCGGTACGAAACACTGTCGAAGCTCGGCGTCGAGTTCGTCAAACCACCGACGACGGTGATGGCGCCTGACGGAACCCGAGGCTGGAAGATCTTGTTCGCGAAGGACCCCGACGGTGCGTTGTTCCATTTTGTCGAGAAGATCGGCGACGCCGACAACCACCCGACCTGATGACGATGGTTGCCGACTCGCACACAGGAATGCTGCTGATCGACGGCGAATGGACGCCGTCGGCCGGAACGGCGACGATCGACGTCATCGATCCGCGCACCGAACGTGTGGTCGCGACGGTTCCCGCGGGCGTCAGAGAGGACGTCGACCGAGCGGTCGCCGCGGCCAGAACGGCCTTCGAGGCCTTCCGAGAGTCGTCGGTCGAAGACAGGCTGACGTTGCTCGATGCGATCATCGACGAGTACCGCCGCCGAAGCGATGACCTGGTCGAGGCGGTGATGTCCGAGATCGGGGCGCCGCGCGCGTTCGCTTCGGCGGCACAGGTTCCCGCCGGTCTCGGCCACCTCATCGTCGCACGCAAGACGCTGGCGTCGTTCGACTTCGAGACCGCGGATCGGACGACCGTGATCAGGCGCGAGCCGATCGGTGTGTGCGCGCTGATCACGCCGTGGAACTGGCCACTCAACCAGACCACGAGCAAGATCGGCGCGGCGATAGCGACCGGGTGCACGATGATCCACAAACCATCCGAAATCGCACCGCTCGATGCCGTGGTGCTCGCGGAGATCCTGACCGCGGCTGGTATCCCGCCGGGAGTGTTCAACCTCGTCCAGGGCCACGGCGCCACCGTCGGGGCCGCCCTCGCCGAACATCCCCACGTCGACATGATCTCGATCACCGGCTCGACGGCGGCTGGTGCGGACGTCGCTCGACGTGCCGCTCCGACGATCAAACGCGTCGTGCAGGAGTTGGGTGGCAAGTCGGCCAACATCGTGCTCGACGACGCCGACCTGGATGATGTCATCGCCCGCGATGTGATCAATGCGTGCGCGAACGCCGGCCAGTCGTGCGCAGCCGGTACCCGCATCATCGTGCCTCGCTCACGGCTGCGAGAGGCAGCGGACATCGCCGCCGCCGCCGCTGATCAGATCCGAATCGGCGCGGACGACGACCCTCGCTCGATCGGACCCATCGTCTCCAGCCGGCAGTTCGACCGAGTCCAGGAGTACATCCGCTCGGGGGTCGACGACGGGGCCGACCTCGTCGCCGGCGGGCTTGGCCGACCGGCCCACTTCGACGTCGGCTACTGGACGAGGCCAACCGTCTTCGCCGACGTCACCAACGACATGTCGATCGCCCGCGAGGAGATCTTCGGTCCGGTCGTGGTCCTCATCGCCTATGGCTCCATCGACGAGGCGATCGCCATCGCGAACGACAGCCCGTTCGGTCTCGCCGGTTACGTGTCGTCGTCCAACCATGATCGTGCCATGTCCGTGGCACGCCGGCTTCGAACCGGGATGGTGCACGTCAACGGAGCTCCGCCAGACATGCGGGCACCCTTCGGCGGTGTCAAGCAGTCTGGGAACGGGCGCGAGTGGGGGGAGGCCGGATTCGCCGAGTTCCTGGAGACGAAGTCGATCTTCGGGGCGGTCGCGTGAACACCGAGCTGCCTGGTG
>CAXAWD010000087.1:0-10759 GCA_963972325.1 uncultured Acidimicrobiaceae bacterium | reverse complement strand
ATCCACGGCGACCAGTACCGAGCTGCCCGCGAGGCCGGCCGGGCCGGCATCGTGGTGGGTTGGATGGTGGCCGGGTTGGGCTTTTTCCTGATCCTGCGCGACCAGAGCGGCATCTGGCTGATCATCACCGGTGCGTTCATCGCGGTCAACGCCCACGTCGAGATCGCGGCCGCCACGATCGCCGGACGACTCAGCGGCTTCAAGGTGCGCGATCTGACGTGGTTCGGTGTGGCCGAAGCGGGCGCCGACATGGACGCCGACTCGATGTTGTGGCAGCGCGGACGGCTCGGTTCCGCCGGGGCCGTGGCGATCACCGATGCCGCTGGCTCCCCCCAGGGCTTGGCGTTCGAGGACGACATGTGGGCGGTGCCCGCCGACGAACGGCCGTGGGTGATGCTCACGCAGATGATGGTCCCGTTCGACCTCACCGCGCAGGCGTCGCCCGACGACGACCTCGCATCGATCCTGCCGAAGATCAACCCGGCGCGTCCGATCGTGACCGTGTGGGAGAACGGCCGTCTGGTCGGCCTGGTGCCGCCCCGTCGGCTGCGGGAACGCCTCGTCGCGGCCGGGCTCTAGCTGTGCCCGGCCGTCAGGCGTCGGCGACGGTCCAGTCGCGCTTGGCGACCGGCGGCTGATCCGACCACGGGAAGTTGATCCACAGATCGGTCCGCTTCCACACGTAGTCGCACTTGACGACCGAGTGGGACTTCTCGTAGATGACGGCGGTGCGCACCTCACCGACCTTGCCCTCGACGAACTCGTCGACACTCTTCAGCGTGTGTCCGGTGTCGGCGACGTCGTCGACGATCAGAATCTTCGCGTCGTGGAGATCGACGAAGTCGGGGGCCGGTGGCAGGATCCGCGGCACCTCGAGCCGCTCGTCGACGCCGGTGTAGAACTCGACGTTCATCGTGTACGTGTTCTTGACCGACAGGGCGTACCCCATCGCCCCGCCGATCAGCAGACCGCCACGAGCGATCGACAGCACCATGTCGGGCTCGAAACCGTCGTCGGCGACCATCTGCGCCAGCGCTCTCGACGCCGTTCCGAACAGTTCCCACGTCAAGATCTCACGCTCTTCAGACATGTGCGTGCACGCTACAGCCTGAGCGTTCGTACGGTCACAAACCGATGATGTCGGTCGGGCGAACGGGCACCCGATCGATGCGGTGCGTTCGGCCGGCCTGACGGACCGCGTCGCGAATCGCTGCGGCGATCGCCGGCGTGACCGAGATGCACGGCGGCTCGCCCACACCCTTGGCGCCGAGCGGCGACAGCGGTTCGGGCTGTTCGATGACGGTGGCCACCACGGGCGGCATGTCGAGCATGGTCGGCAGCAGGTAGTCGGTGAAGCTCGCGTTGCGGATCACGCCGTCGATCTGCACGATCTCCTCCATCACGGCGAGGCCGAGACCCTGGGCGATGCCGCCCTCGATCTGTCCGGTCAGCGACACCGGGTTGAGCGCCCGGCCGACGTCTTGGGCCGTGGCGACCTGCACGACCCGCACCAGGCCCAGGTCGACGTCGACGTCGACGACGGCCCGGTGGGCGACGAACGCGAACGCCACGTGGCAGTTGCCCTGCCCGCGCTCGTCGAGCTCCTCGGTGGTCGGATGCCGGTAGACCGCAGTCTCGTCGAGGGCGACCGACGCGGTCGCCTCGACGACGGGCATCCGGAACGTGCCGGTGCTGTCGACGACGTCACGGCCGTCGATCGTCAGCAGCGCCGGGTCGACGCCGTGCTCACGGCCGAGTTGTTCGAACAGGCGGTCACGGACGGCGACGCACGCCGCCTGCACCGCTCCCCCGCTCATCCAGGTCTGCCGCGATGCCGACGTGGACCCCGCCGAGCCGACGCCGGTGTCGATCCGGTCGAGTACGACCTCGTCGACGCCCAGGACGGTGCGGGCGATCTGACCGGCCAGGGTGACGAAACCCTGCCCGACCTCGGCCGTGGCGAACTTGAGCGTGGCGACACCGCCGGCGAGCCGACAGCGGGCCGTGGAGAAGTCGTCGAACCCTTCGGAGTACATCAGGTTCTTCATGGCGACGCCGTAGCCGATGCCGCGAACGACGTGGCGAGCGTCGGCGGTGCGGCCGGCCCCGCCCGGCAGGCGCATCACGTCGCCGTCGTGCCCACCGACGGGTTCGTCGGGAAACGGGAGCGCGACGGTTTCGCGAATGCACTCTTCGACCGGAGCGACGCTGTCCATGGTCTGCCCGGTGATCATCTCGTCACCGGTGCGCATGGCGTTGCGGAGCCGGATCTCGACCGGGTCGATGCCGCACGCCTCTGCCAGCTTGTCCATCTGCGACTCGTGGGCGTAGCAGGCCTGCACCACACCGAACCCGCGCATCGCACCGCACGGAAGGTGGTTGGTGCGCACCGCGTACCCCTCGACGAGGGCGTTGGGACAGCGGTACGGGCCCTGCGTGTGCGTGATGGCGTTGAGGAGCACCGCCGACGACGTGGAGGCGTACGCACCGCCGTCGAAGACGAACCGAGCCTCGATCTTGACGATCTGGCCGTCGGTGGTGGCGTGATGGCGCATCCAGATCGTCGCCGGGTGGCGGTGCACGTGGCCGAGGAAACTCTCGGCCCGCGTGTACTGCATCCGCACCGGGCGGCCGAGCCGGAGTGCGAGCAGGCACGAGTGCACCTGGAGCGAGATGTCCTCGCGTGCGCCGAATGCACCGCCGACGCCACCGAGGACCAACCGGACCTGTTCCTCGGGCAGGCCCAGACACGCCGCGATCTGGCCCCGATCCTCGTGGAGCCACTGGGTGGCGATGTGGAGTTCGACCCCACCGCCACCGCTGTCGGGAATCGCGAGCGCTGCCTCGAGGCCCAGGAAGGCCTGGTCCTGCATCCCGATGTCGTACGTGGCCTCGACGACGACGTCGCCGGTGGCGTCGAGGTCGCCGTGCTCGATGCGCTGTTCGCGCAGCATGTTGCCTGCCGGATGGATGGACGGGGCCTCGCCGGAGATGACCAGGTCGGGGTCGAGCACGGGCTCGAGCACCTCGTACTCGACCACGATGGCGTCGAGCGCACGACGGCACGTCTCGGGGTGATCGGCCGCCACCGCCGCCACCGGCTCGCCGACGTAGCGCACGACGTCGGCGGCGAACACCGGCTGATCCTGGGCGATCAGGCCGTAGTGCATGGCGCCGGGTACGTCGTCGGCGGTGATGACCGTCTCGACGCCGTCGATCTTCCACGCCGCCGACGGATCGATGCGAACGATGCGGGCGTGAGGATGCGGCGACCGGAGCGTGGCGCCCCACAGGACACCGTCACCGCCGAGGTCGCCGGAGAACTCGAAGGTGCCCATCACCTTGGCGATGCCGTCGGGCCGGGTCGGCGACGTCCCGAGACCCTGGTGACCGGTACCGGTGATCGCGTCGGTCAGGCTCATCGTGTCGCCGCCCTTCTGGCGACCGCAACCTGTTGCACGGCCTCGATGATGCGTCCGTACCCGGTGCAGCGGCAGACGTTGCCCGAGAGTTCCTCGCGGATCTGCAACTCGGTCGGTTCGGGCTCGCGATCGAGGAGGTGGTGGGTCGCCACGATGAGACCCGGAGTGCAGAAACCGCACTGGACGGCGCCGGTGTCGACGAACGCCTGTTGGACGTCGGTGGGAACGTCGCCGAGACCTTCGACCGTGCGGATCGGCTCGTCGATCGCGGCGGCCGCCATCACGAGGCAGGCACAGACGAGCTCGCCGGCGACCTCGACCGAACACGATCCGCATTCGCCCTGCTCGCAGGCACCCTTCGCTGCCATCAGGCCGAGCCGCTCGCGCAGCACGTAGAGCAGGTTCTCCCCCAACCAGGCGTCGCGGACCTCATGGTCGCGGCCATTGACGTGCAGTGTGTAGATCTCGCTCATGACGCTCCTCCCGGGAAGGCTCGACGGATCAACCGTTGCACCATGACCCCGATCGCGTGGCGGCGGTAGTCGGCGCTCGAACGGTGGTCGTCGATCGGACGGCTGGTGGCGGCGGCGAGGCGCCCGGCCTCGGTGACCGTCGCATCGTCGATGGCGGCGGAGTCCCAGTCGGCGGCCGCCGTCACGTGGGCCTCGGCCTCGGGACACCGCAGGATCGTGGGGCCGACCGACCCGAGTGCGATGCGCACCGATCGGTTGGGCGGATCGGTGACGACGCAGGCGCTCGCCGTGGCGATCACCATTGCATTGCGGACCCCGACCTTGCTGTACCCCTGCCAACCGTCGAGTACCGGGACGGTGACCGACTCGATCAACTCGCCCGGTTGCAGCGCGGTGCGTTTGACACCGACCATGAAGTCGCCGATCGGCATCGAGCGTCGCCCGTCGACCGACACCAGGTGGACCTCGGCGCCGAGCGCCGCCAGCACCGGCAGACCGTCGCCGGCCGGCGAGCAGGTGGCCAGATTGCCGCCGACGGTGCCGGCGTTGCGGATCTGGGGGCTGCCGACCGTGCGGGCCGCCTCGGCCAGCGCCGGCACCATCGCTCGCAGCGGGTCGCGTTCGATCTCGGCCCATCGGACACCGGCACCCAGGCGGAGCCGCCGGTCATCGGGATCGAACGTCCAGGAGCAGAGCTCGGGCACACGGTTCAGGGAGATCACTGCAGCGTCGTTCCACGGCAGATCACGATGGCGCTCGTTGATCTCGACCATCAGGTCGGTGCCTCCGGCGAGGAGCAGCGCGTCGGGCGCGGCCCCGGCGGCGGCGACCGCATCGGCGAGGGAGGTCGGGACGACGACGGGCATCGCCCGACTGTACAAAATGTCTGCGCGCGAACTCGTTCAATCGCCCTCGGTCACACGACGACGACGCCCTCGACCTCGTCGGTGGCCGCCGGGTACTCGGGGCCGATCTGTTCGAGGTGGTGTCGCAGGATGCCGGCCACCACGAGATTGCGGACCCACTTCCGGTCGCCCGGCACGACGTACCACGGCGCGTCGTCGGTCGTCGTGCGCCGAATGGCATCCCTGAACGCTTCGCGATAGTCGTCCCAGAGCGCTCGGTCGTCGAGGTCGCCCATCCGGAACTTCCACCGCTCGTCCGGATCGTCGACACGGTCCTGGAGTCGCTCGCGCTGTTCTTCCTTCGACACGTTGAGGAACAGCTTGACGACGTGGGTCCCCTCGTCGACGAGCAACTGCTCGAAGTTGCGGATGTGGCCGTATCGGCGCTTCCACACGCGCTCGGGGGCGAGTTCCTTCACCCGGACCACGAGCACGTCTTCGTAGTGGCTCCGGTTGAACACACCGATCATGCCCTTCGGCGGCGTGTGGTGGTGGACTCGCCACAGATAGTCGTGGGCGCGCTCCTCCTCGGTCGGCACGCCGAACGCGTTGACGTCGACACCGGCCGGATTGACGCCCGTGAGCACGGAACGGATCGTGCCGTCCTTACCGCCGGCGTCCACCCCCTGCAGCACCACCAGCAGCGCCGTCTCCTCGGCCGCGAACAACCGTCGCTGGAGTGCCGCCACCTCCTCGATCACGTCCTCGAAATCGTCCTTGGCCTGGTCTTTTTCCCACCCGAAGGTGTCACCGGGGTCGTGGTCGTCGAGGTCGATGTGCTCGTCGGCCCGGCACCGGGCGACGACGTCGGCGAGGTCGTGTGCTGGCATGTACCGACCGTACACGGAGGCAGATGACGAATCCGCGACGATGGCGCGGCTTGATACGGATCTGCCGGAGGGCATGTTGTAACGTCCGTCACATCTCAGGGCGACACTGCCACGAACATCCAGGGGGAGAGAGATGACAACAGCTTCACGACCGTCACGACGGTGGCACCGTCGACTGGCCGTACTCACGGTCAGTGGTCTCATGATCGCCGCATGTGGCGGTGGCGACGATGACGCCACCGATTCCGACTCCGATTCGGGCGACACGGCGACACAGGACGATGGTGGTAGCGAACCCGCCGACGACGGCGGTGACGAGCCGGCCGACAACGGCGGCGACGAGCCCGCAGGCGGCGACGACGACACGTCCGACGGCACGCCCACCGTCGAGACCCTCCCGCCCGAGGAGAACGTCGACCCCGTGGTCGGCGGCACGCTGCGCTACGGCATCAGCGCCGACAGCAACGGCATCAACCCCGCGGCGTCGTCGATGTCGGTCAACGGTCTGATCATGGGCAACGCCGTGTTCGACACGCTGTCGGCCACCACTCCCGACGGCGACTGGGTCCCCTATCTCGCCGAATCGTTCACGCCGAACGACGACTACACCACGTGGACGATGAAGCTGCGCGAAGGCATCACGTTCCACGACGGCACGCCGCTCGACGCCGAAGCCGTCCTCACGAACTTCGAGTCGCAGCGTGCCCACCCGCTGGTCGGGCTCGCCGTGAAGCCGTTCTACCCTGAAGAGGGCGCGCTCACGATCGTCGACGACCTCACGGTCACCTTCAACCTGCTCGACTCCGACGCCAAGTGGCCGACGGCCGTGTCCGGCCAGCTCGGCATGATCGCCTCACCGACGTGGCTCGCCGCGGCCGCCGAGGACGGCACCCTCAACCAGGAGCCCGTCGGCACGGGTCCGTTCAAGTTCGAGAGCCGCAGCGAAGACTCGGTCACCCGGTTCGTCCGCAACGACGACTGGTGGAACGGCGAGGTCTACCTCGACGCCGTCGAGTTCTTCCCCGTGCCCGACCCCGACGCTCGCAACGACCTGCTGTTCGGCGGCGACCTCGACGCCCTGCACACGACCAACCAGGCGTCGATCCTCGACCTGCAGGACGATGATTCGATCCAGAACGTGCTCAACGATGCGTCCGAGGAGTCGTTCGCGATGATCAACTCGTCGCAGGCGCCGTTCGACGACATCCGTGCCCGCAAGGCGCTGACGCTGGCGACCCCGGTCGATCTCTACAACGACCTGATCGCCCTCGGCGTCAACCGTCCGGCCGAGCAGATGTTCATCCCGGAGAGCCCGTTCTACAACCCCGACGTCGTGCAGGAGCACGACGATCCCGACGCAGCGGCGGCGCTCGTCGCCGAGTACTGCGCCGAGCGCGGCACCGAGACCAACGAACTGCTGGGCACGTCCACCTGCACCGACGGCAAGATCAACATGGAGTTCCAGTTCTCCGGCCCGTCGGTGGTCCAGACCCGTATCGCCGAGCTGCTCGACGAGGGTTGGAGCAGCGCCGGGTTCAACGTGACGTTCAACGAACTCCTCGAGGACGAGCACATCAGCCAGACGGCGTTCGGCCAGTACAACGTCAACACGTGGCGTCAGTTCGGTGCGGCGAACCCGACCAACGACAACGTCTGGCTCCTGTGCCGCACGATCGGTGGCATCTCGCTCAACTGGCCGCGCTACTGCGACGAGGAGCGCGACGCGCTGATCTTCGAGGCGATGGCCACCGCCGACGACGCCGAGCGGGTGCCGCTGATGCAGGAGCTCGTGCAGAAGATCAACGAGGACTACCTCTACATCTTCTTCAACCACACCCTGTGGAACAACGCGTTCACCGAGAACGTCCACGGCATCTGCGATCGTGTCGCACCCGACGGAACCACGCTCGAATGCTCCAGCAACGGGCGCACCTGGTTCAGTTCGGTGTGGATCGACTGATCCGGATGCCCCTCCAGAATCCGTCACGCAACCGGACCGAGTCTCGATGAACTACTGGATGCAGCGCCTCGGCATGGCCGTCCTGCTGCTGTTCGCCGTGAGCGCGCTCACCTTCGGAGCGATGAACACGCTCGGCGACCCGTTGTTCAACATTCTCGGTCCGGCTGCCGACGACCGTGACAACCCCGAGAGCCTCAAGCAGATCGAAGCCGCCGAGGCCGAGTTCCACCTCGACAAACCGCTCCCCGAGCGGTATGTGCGGTGGCTCGGCGACTTCGTGACGGGCGACATGGGCCCGCAGTTCAGCAAGACCGGTGAACCGCCCGTCACCGATCTCATCAAGGAGCGATTGCCACGATCGGTGATGCTGCTCGTCATGGCGCAGTTGCTGGCCACGATCATCGCGATCCCCTGGTCGCTGTGGGCGGCGTCGAAGGCCAACCGGCCGGCCGACAAGATCTCGACGTTCTCGACGTTCCTGATCATCGCGCTGCCCAACTTCGCGCTCGGCGTCATCCTGAAGTACATCTTCGCGATCAAACTGAGTTGGTTCCCGCAGACGTTCAACGCCAGCGACCCGTTCCTGTCGAGGGTCTGGCAGATGTTCCTGCCGGCGCTCACGATCGCGTTGCCCGCCGCTGCGGTCTACCAGCGACTGTTGCGCACCGACCTGATCACCACGCTCCAGGAGGACTTCATCCTGATGGCTCGCAGCAAGGGCGTCTCGAGGCGTTCGGTGCTGTTCCGGCACGCGCTCCGCCCGTCGTTGTTCTCGTTCGTCACCGTGTTCGGTATCAACACCGGCGCACTGATCGGCGGGTCGCTGATCGCCGAGACGATCTTCCGGGTCCCCGGCCTCGGATCGGCGATCGTCGAGGCGGTCGCCACCGAAGACTTCCCGGTCGTGCTCGCGATCGTGATGATCATCGCCACCGCGTTCGTGGTCGTCAACGTGGTCGTCGACGTCGTGTACTCGGTCATCGACCCGCGGGTGCGACGATGAGCGAGGGCATCGACCAGACGACGGGCGCCGCGTTCGGCGGCGCCGCAGCACTGACCGACGTGGCACCCGACGCCGATCCGGTCAAGCGCAGCCTCGGCTGGGCGTTCTGGCTCTGCGTGGCCTGGCTGGTACTCATCATCGGCGCCGCGATCCTCGCGCCGTGGCTGCCGCTCAAAGACCCCGACGCCAACCTCGTCAATCGCGACCTCGGCCGGCCGCCCTACTCCCCCTCCGGTGAGTTCTGGTTCGGCTCCGACCAGGACGCACGCGACGTGTTCTCCCGCACCATCTTCGGGGCGCGCGTCTCGCTCACGGTCGGGTTCGTCGCCATCGCGTTCGGCATGCTGGTCGGCGGAACGCTCGGCATCCTCGCCGGCTACATCCGTGGCTGGTGGGACCGTGTCGTGTCGTTCCTGTTCGTGGTGTTGTTGTCGTTCCCCGCGCTCGTGCTGGCGATCCTGATCACGTCGCTGATCAACCGCGGGCTGTTCACGATCTCGCTGACGCTCGGCTTCCTCTCGATCGCTCCCGTCGGCCGGCTCGCCCGGGCCACCACGATCCAGTACGCCGAGCGCGAATTCGTCGTCGCGGCCCGAACGCTCGGGGCCAAGCATCCGCGCATCATCATCCGCGAACTGCTGCCCAACGTGGTCATCCCGATGGGAGCGCTCGCGTTGCTCGGCATGGCCGTGGCGATCGTGGCCGAGGGTGGCCTCGCCTTCCTCGGCCTGTCGGTCGAGAAGGAGGAGACCTGGGGCAAGCTGATCCTGCTCGGCGCCGGATCCCGCGACCTGGAGAAGTCGCCCTGGATCTCGATGGCGCCGATCTTCGTCCTGTTCCTCACCGTGCTGGCGCTCAACTACGCCGGCGACAAGGTTCGGGCCTATTTCGATGTCAGGGAGTCGAGCCTGTGAGCGACCAGATCCAGACCGCCGGCCGATCGGCCGAGGGCACCCTTCTCGAAGTCGACGACCTGCGAACCCACTTCCGGACCGAGCGCGGGCTGGTGCGCGCCGTCGACGGCGTGACGTTCTCGCTCGAACGCGGCAAGTCGCTGGGCATCGTCGGCGAGTCCGGCTCCGGCAAGACCGTGCTCAGCCGCACGATCATGGGCCTGCTCCCTTCCAACGCCGTGCTGCAGGGCTCGGTCAGGTTCGCCGGCCAGGAGACCTTAGGGCTCGACGCCAAACAGATGCGACACCTGTGGGGTCGTGAGATGTCGATGGTGTTCCAGAACCCGATGGTGTCGCTGAACCCGTTGATGAAGATCGGCCGGCAGATCGCCGAGCCGCTGATGATCCACCTCGACATGGACAAGCGCAACGCCCGCGAGACGGCGCTCGCGCTCCTGCGTGACGTGCGGATCCCCGAGCCGGAGAAGCGCCTCGACCAACTCCCCCACGAGTTGTCCGGCGGCATGCGCCAGCGCGTGATGATCGCCATCGCGTTGGCGTGCGGGCCGACGTTGCTGTTCGCCGACGAGCCGACCACGGCGCTCGACGTCACGGTGCAGGCGCAGATCCTCGAACTGATCGGCGAGCAGCGCCGCGACCGCAACATGTCGGTCATCCTCGTCACGCACGACCTCGGCGTCGTCGCCGGCCACACCGACGAGATCGCGGTGATGTACGGCGGCCGCCTGGTCGAGAAGGCGCCCACCGACCAGCTCTTCGCCAACATGAAGATGCCGTACACCAAGTCGCTGATGCGCAGCATCCCGAAGATCGACGACCCGAGCCACACTCGCCTGTTGACGATCCCCGGGCGACCGCCCGACCTCGTCAACCCGCCCACGGGGTGCGGGTTCGCGCCCCGGTGCGCGTACGCCCACGAGCGCTGCCTCGAAGAGCGCCCGACGCTTCGGCCCACCGACGAGTCCGATCAGCACGTGTACGCGTGCTGGTACCCGGTCGGCTCCCCCGAGTTCGAGGCCCGCGACGTCGAGATCATGGCCCAGGTCAGCGTCGCAGGACGGTCGCACTGATGGCCGGCACCGGAAACGCCCATCTGCGCGACGGCGACGCGGTGCTCCGCGTCGAGGATCTCGTCGTCGAGTTCCCGATCGGGCGGCGCGCCGTGGTCAGCGCCGTGGCCGGCATCAGCTTCGACGTGCTCCGCGGCGAAACGCTCGGCATCGTCGGCGAGTCGGGTTCCGGCAAGTCCACC
>CAXAWD010000086.1:0-10851 GCA_963972325.1 uncultured Acidimicrobiaceae bacterium | reverse complement strand
CGCGAGAGAGCCACTGACCGGGTCGACGGTCATGACGTCGATGGTGGGCTCGGTCATGATCGTCGACCCGGTCAGTGGCTCTCTCGCGTGACGGTCGAGCCGCTGCCACCGATCAGGAAGTCGAGGTCACAGCCGGTGTCGGCCTGCGTGACGTGGTCGATGTACAGGCGATACCAACCGCGTTCCGCTATAGGTGGTGGTGCTTGCCACTCGGCCCTGCGACGTTCGAGTTCGGCGTCGTCGACGTGCAGCGTGAGACTCCGGGCGGGGACGTCGAGCGTGATCGAGTCACCGGTGCGCACCAGCGCGAGTGGACCGCCGACGGTCGATTCCGGCGCCGCGTGCAGCACCACGGTGCCGAACGCGGTGCCGCTCATTCGGGCATCGCTGATCCGAACCATGTCGGTCACGCCTTGCATCAGCAGCTTCGCGGGCAGGGGCATGTTGCCGACCTCGGGCATGCCGGGGTACCCCTTCGGGCCGCACCCGCGCAACACCATCACCGTGTCGGCGGTGACGTCGAGGTCGGGGTCGTCGATCTGCTCGTGGAAGTCCTCGATCGTGTCGAACACGAGGGCCGGGCCGGTGTGGGTCAGCAGCTCGGGCGACGCGGCCGACGGTTTGATGACCGCACCCTGCGGACACAGGTTGCCGCGCAGCACGGCGAGTCCGGCCTCGGGGATGAACGGGTCGTCGAGCGGCCGGATCACCTCGCGGTTCCATGACGTTCGCCCGGTCCACTGGTCTCGGACCGGTTGCCCGGACACCGTGAGGGCGTCGCCGTCGAGCAGTCCGTCGAGTTCGGCCATCACCGCCGGGATCCCGCCCGCCTCGAACACGTCTTCCATCAGATACTCGCCGGACGGCATGACGTTGGTGATCAGTGGCAGCCGCGACCCGAGCTCGTCGAAGTCGTCCAAGGTGAGATCGACGCCGAGCCGTCCGGCGATAGCGAGGAGATGGATCACGGCGTTGGTCGATCCCCCGACGGCGGACAGCACGCGGATCGCGTTCTCGAACGCGGGCCTCGTGAGGACCGCGGCCGGTCGGAGGTCTTCGCGCACCATCTCGACGATGCGTCGCCCCGTCAGGTGGGCAAGCCGGTTGCGGCGTGCGTCGGGTGCAGGGATCGAGGCATTGTCGGGCAGCGTGAAGCCGAGCGCCTCGGCCATCGTCGCCATCGTCGATGCCGTCCCCATCGGATTGCAGTGGCCGGCGCTGCGGGTCATGACCGACTCGGTCGCCACGAAGTCTTCGACGCTCATCGTGCCGGCGCGGACCGCTTCGCTCATCTTCCACATGTCGGTCGCCGAGCCGAGCGCCCGGCCTTCGTGGCGGCCGGCGAGCATGGGGCCGCCGGTCATCATGATCGCCGGGAGGTCGACGGACGCCGCTCCCATGATCATCGCCGGCGTGGTCTTGTCGCAGCCGGAGAGCAGGACGACACCGTCGATCGGGTTGCCGCGGATCGACTCCTCGACGTCCATCGCCATCAGGTTGCGCAGCAGCATCGCCGTCGGCTGGATCTGGGTCTCACCGAGCGACGTGACCGGGAACTCGAACGGCACGCCGCCCGCTTCCCAGACACCGCGCTTGACGAACTCGGCGAGGGCACCGAGGTGCTGGTTGCACGGTGTGAGTTCGGATGCCGAGTTGCAGATGCCGATCAGCGGTTTGCCGCTGAAGACATCGTCGGGCAGGCCACGCTTCATCCAACTGCGGTGGATGTAGTTGTCGCGGCTGGTGCCTTCGTACCAACGCGCGGTGCGGAGTCGTACGGGGGTTTCCTGCTCCTGGGAAGCGACCTGATCCGGTCCGGTGTTCATGTGTGGCTTCTTTCGATGTCGTTCGATGGGACAGCGGCGGCGAGATCAGTGATGGACCCAGCCTCCGTCGACGGTGATGACCTGGCCGGTCACGAACGCGCTGTCGTCCGATGCCAGGTAGACGAAGGTGCCGGCGAGATCGTCGGCGTACCCGCGGCGCGGGATCGACTGCCGTTGCGCCGACTGGACGGCGAGTTCGTGCTCGTCGAAGTCGAGCTCGATCTCTTGCTCAGTGCGAATCGCTCCCGGCATCACGCTGTTGACCCGGATCCCGTCGCCACCGACCTCGCGGGCGAGCGCCCGGGTGAGCCCGATGATGCCCGCCTTGCTCGATACGTAGTCGAGGATCCCCGCCATGCCCAGCTCGACGGTGACGCTGCTCAGGGTGATGATGCTGCCGCGACCGAGCCGCAGCATCCCGGGGTGGACGGCGCGGGCGCAGAGAAAGGTGCCTCGAAGATTGACCGCCATCGTCCGATCCCATTGCTCGATCGAGATCTCGTTCCACGCGGAGCGCTGGGAGTACGCAGCGTTCGCGACCATGACGTCGACGTCCCCGAACGACTGCTCTGCCGTCGCGACGAGACGGTCGACGTCATCCGGATCGCTGATGTCGGCGGCCACCTTGATCGCCTCGCCGCCCGAGTCGCCGATGCGTTCGACGACACCCTGGGCCAGGGCTTCCATCCGGTCGTCCGGCAGATGATTGACGACCACGCGAGCGCCTTCGCGGGCAAACGCTTCCGCAGCGGCGGCACCGATGCCCCACGACGCGCCGGTCACGATGGCGACACGGTTCTCGAGCCGACCTGTCATGTCTCGCTGTCCTTCGTCGTGTCGTCGAGCACCAAGAAGATTATAACATTAGACCGAGGTGGCTCGTGAACGTCAGTCGGCCGATCCGTCGGCCAGTCGGATCACGCCGGAGTGGTCGGCGCCGATCACGGCTCGGCCGTCGGGTCGGAACGGGATGACGGTGACCACGGTGCTCCGACGCTCACCGGGCTCCAACCAGAACGCCTGCCCGCGTTCGATCGCGGCGGCGAGTCCGTCGCCGGGCCAGGAACTCGCGGGCTCGAGCGCGACCAGCGAGGTTCGACCGTGGAACGGGAATCCGGGGCTGCCGAACTCCCTCCACAACCACATGTGCGGGAAGTCATCGGTCTCCCAGACGAGCGCGACGCCGACGGCCGGACACCTCAGTGCCGCCCATCCGGCCGGCCGGTCCGGGAGGTAGTGCACGCTCTCGAGCGGACGAGTGTCGGGTGCCACGTCGAGCCCGGGCTCGCCTCCGGCGTCACACGGCCAGGACGACACGGTGCCCGTCGCGTCGTCGCGGTCGACGATGGGGCCGGCGGGCAGATCGATGCGGTCTCCCGGGCCGGCGAGGAATGCGGGGTGCTCGCCCCACACGAACGGTTGACGGTCGCCGCTCTCGTTCTCGATGGCCGTGGTGATCCGGATGCGATCGGGGTCGCCGACGAGGCTCACGGTCCGGTGCACCGTGAAGGGCATCCGTGTGCCGGCGCGCATCGACACCTCCGATGCGGTGGCGGCGTCGATGTCGACCGCCGTGCGCGACCACTCGCCGTGGAACGGCAGCGGCACGCCGTCGACGACGCACTCCGCCCCGGCATTCGGCACGAGGAACTGCCACCCACCGCGGTACTCCGAGAGCCAATCGAGCCGCAGGTCGCCGTAGGTTCGGCTACGCGCCGCGGGCACGGGGGTGTCCCACTCGTAGGCGGCAAGGAGCGGTGTGCCGCCGAACTCGATCTGGCGCAGCTCGCCACCCATCGTCTCGTCGATGGTGACCGCCAGGGCATCCGATCTCAGGGTGATCATTCGGCTGGTTCTCTTTCTCGCGCCGGTGGCGTCAGTGGAAGTCGTAGAGGGTCTCGGGGTTGGTGACGAGCACCCGGTGACGGGTGGCCTCGTCGGGGATCATGTCGACGAGCAGGTCGACGAGGTCGCCGTCGTCGGGCATGTGGCGGACGTTCGGGTGTGGCCAGTCGGTGCCCCACAACACACGATCGGGGGCGGCGTCGACGATCGCCCGGGCGTACGGCACGACATCGTCGTACGGCGGTGGGCCGCCGGCGGTCAGGCGCTCCGCACCGGAGATCTTCACCCAGCAGCGCTCGTCGCCGAGCAGCTCGAGCAGGGACCGGAACGGCGCCTGGTCGACGCCGTCGGAGGTCGGGACGCGAGCCATGTGGTCGATCACGTACGGGCATGGCATCCGGTCGAGCAGTTCGGCGTAGGCGGGCAGGTCCTTCGCGTCGAAGTGCAACACGATGTGCCAGCCGAACGGCTGCACCCGTTCGACCAGCCGCCAGAACACGTCGAGTTCCGGCGCGCCGCCGAGGTGAGCGACGAAGTTGAATCGGGTGCCCCGCACGCCGGCTTCATGCAGGCGGGCGATGTCGGCGTCGGTGAACGACTCGTCGATCATGGCGACGCCGGCGTAGCGACCCTGTCCTCGTTCGAGGGCGTCGACCATCGCCGCGTTGTCGGTGCCGTGACACGACGCCTGGACGAAGACTGCGCGCGAGAGACCCAGGCGCTCCTGCAGCGTCTCGAAATCGTCGATGCCCGAGTCGGGCGGGGTGTAGCTGCGATCGGCCGAGAACGGAAACCGGTCGGCCGGTCCGAACACGTGGCAGTGAGCATCGGTGGCGTCGGCGGGAGGTGTCCAGCGTGGGCAATGCGGGTCGGGGTGGGGGCCGGGGATCCGCTTCGGCTCGGGTTTCATGTGGTGCTCCTCGGAAAGACGACGCCGTCCATCAGCTTGCGCGCCGTGCGGATGATGCCGGCGCGCCGCACGAGCGGAGGGTCTGCTGCACGGTCGAGTTCCACCGTGGCGGTGAACGACCCGGTCGGGTGTTCGCAGGTGACGGTACCGTCGGAACCTGCCCCTGGGCGGAGCGGACCGGCGGCGGGTGAGCCCGGCAGCAGCGCCGCGGTGGCGACCGACACCGCCCCGAGCACACCGATCGCGTCGTGGCAGCGGTGGGGGATGAACGTGCGCGTCGAGATGTCGCCACCGGCGGTCGGTCGGGACACCATCGTCAGCTTGGGCACCGTCGTGTCGGTGACGTCGCCCAGGTGCATCATCGGGCCGGCCTGGAGGCGAATCGATTCGAGCCGCCGCCGCAGTGTCTCGTCGGCCTCGAGCTCGGCGGGCGACTCGTTGCCCTCGATCCCGAGATCCGATCCCCGGAACACGACGACCGGCATGCCGTTGTCGATCAGCGTGACCTCGACGTCGTCGATCACGTCGACGACGTTGCCGGTCGGGAGCAGGGCGCCGCACGAACCACCGGCGATGCCCTCGAAGTCGAGTTCGACGGCAGCAGCGGCACCGGGGACGCCATCGATCGTCGTGGCGCCGTCGTAGCGGGGAGCGCCGTCGGCGAGCGGGAAACGTGCGGTCGCGATCGAGGCGGTGTTGACCATGTACACGCGGACCGAGGCGGTGTCCCCGCCTCCAGCGTCGACCAGCCCGCGCTCGACCGCGAACGGCCCGACACCCGCCAGCAGGTTGCCGCAGTTCTGGCGGTCGCTGACGAGCGGCTCGTCGACGCTCACCTGGAGGAACAGGTAGTCGACGTCGGCATCGTCACGCTCGGATCTCCGTACGACGGCCACCTTGCTGGTGAGCGGGTGGGCGCCGCCGATGCCGTCGATCTGGCGGCTGTCCGGTGAGCCCATGCTCCGCAACAACACGTCGTCGCGGGCGTTCGCGTCCGTGGGCAGGTCGTCGGCGAGGAAGTACGCGCCCTTCGACGTCCCTCCTCGCATGAGCATGCACCTGACCCCGTCGTTCGGCATACCCCATTCTCCCCGGCTGGCCGCCGTCGGTCCGCATCGGCGAAGATGGGTGGCGATGGTGGTGCCCGCCGATGGCTTCGAGGTGACCGATGCGACCGGCGCGAGCCGGTTCGAACTGATGCGCGACGGGGAACTCGTCGGAATCGCCGACTACCGCTCGCGAGGGGCCGCGGTCGTCGTGCCGCACGTGGAGACATTGGTCCGATATCGCGGGCAGGGCTACGGAGGACGGCTGATGGCGGGCATCGTCGACATCCTCCGTCGGGAGGGTCGCACGATCGTGCCGCAGTGTCCGTTCGCGGCCGCCTACCTCCGCGATCACCCCGACGACGCCGACGTCGTCGATCCTGCGTGACTCGCGGTTCCGTCCCGACCAGACCTGTTCGCGATGGTCGGTCGCGCCTGTCGTACGGCACAGTTGGGAATTCTCGTTAGGGCGCCCTAACATCACACGCGATGCGCGTGACCTCCCAGACCCTCACCTTGTCCGGGCTGTTGCTCGCCGGCGCCGGCGAGCAACGTCGCGTCGCGCTCGTCGCCGGTGACCGGCGGCTGTCCTTCGCGGAGTTGGCCGAGCGGGTCGACGCCCGGCGGGCCGACCTCGCGCTGGCCGACCGTTCGGTCGTGACACTCGTCGGTGACCACTCGATCGAGTTCGTCGTCACCTACCTGGCGGTGCTCGAGGCGGGACACGTGCCGCTCCTGGCCGGTGCCCACGGCGATCGGCTGTCGGCCGTCTGGCCCGTCGGTGCGGTCGTCGACGTCACCGCCGAGCGGTTCGACATCGAACGCCGGGACGTCGGGCCGGTCACGCTGCACCCCGACCTCGCGCTCCTGGTCAGCACCTCGGGCTCCACCGGCAGCCCCAAGCTCGCCCGCCTGTCGCATCGCAACCTCGTCAGCAACGCCGAGTCGATCGTCGAGTACCTGCGGCTGAACCCGGCCGACCGCGGCATCACGTCGCTCCCGCTGCACTACTGCTACGGCCTGTCGGTGTTGCACTCCCACCTGCTCGCCGGTGCGAGCGTCGTGTTGACCGATACGTCGGTCGTCGACCCGTGCTTCCGGTCGGCGTTGTTCGATCACGGTGTCACCAACCTCGCCGGCGTGCCGCACACCTACGAGATGCTCGAGCGTTCATCGCCCGAAGAGTTGGCGTCGTCGTCGCTGCGGCTGCTCACACAGGCCGGTGGACGACTCGCCCCCGATGCCGTCACCCGGTGGGCCGAGCGCACCGCCGGTTGGGGTGCCGACTTCGTCGTGATGTACGGGCAGACCGAGGCGACCGCCCGCATGGCCTACCTGCCGTCCGATATGGCGTTCCGGCGGCCCGAAGCGATCGGCCGCCCGATCCCCGGTGGTTCGTTCGAGTTGCGGCCGGTCGACGGACACCCCGACGACGTCGGCGAACTCGTCTACCGCGGACCCAACGTGATGATGGGGTACGCCCGCCACGTCGACGACCTCGCGCTCGGCCACACGCTCGACGAACTCGCCACGGGCGACCTCGCCCGTCATCACGCCGACGACGACGTCTACGAGATCGTCGGGCGGCGCTCGCGCTTCGTCAAACCGTTCGGACTCCGGATCGACCTCGACGAGGTCGAGGCCCGGGTCGCCGAAGCAGCCGTCGGCGACACCGCCGTCGCGGGCGACGACGACCGGGTGGTCGTGTTCGCTCCCGGCTCCGACGTGTTCGAGGTGGCCGAGACGGTCGCTCGGATCACCGGCCTGCCGGCCCGATGCTGCCGGGTCCACGACCACCCGATCCCACGGACCGGCTCCGACAAGGTCGACCAGGCAGCGATGCTCGCATTCGATGCGGAGACGATCCTGGCCGAGGCGGCGCCGCCCGCCCCGACCGACGGGAAGCACGACTCGCCGGTGGCCGCGATCTTCGCCGATGTGCTCGGCCTGGCCGATGTCGACGACACCGACTCGTTCGTGTCGCTCGGTGGTGATTCGCTCAGCTACGTGGAGTGCTCGATCCGACTCGAGGCGGCGCTCGGGCAGCTGCCGTCCGACTGGCACCTGCGGTCGGTCGCCGAGCTCGGCGCCACCACGGCGCCACCTCGGCGCTGGGCGCGGCTCGACACCACGGTCGCACTTCGAGCGATCGGTATCTGCATGGTCGTCGCCACCCACATGCGGGTGTGGCACATCCCCGGCGGCGCCCACACGATGCTGGCGGTGGCGGGCTACAACCTCGCCCGGTTCATGGCGCCGCTTCCGACGGCGGCCGAACGCCTCCGCGCCGGGTTGCGCACCGCCGGCCGGGCTGCGATTCCCACGATGGTATGGGTCGCGGTCGGCATGGTGGTGTTCGGCTCGTACAGCCTCGGCACGCTGCTGTTGGTCAACAACTACGTCGGCCCGGCGTCGCACCGAGACGACCACTGGCACTTCTGGTTCATCGAGGTGTTCGTGCATCTCGTATTGCTCGCGTCGGTGCTGTCGATCGTGCCGCTCACCCGGCGCCTCGACCGTCGGTTCGCGTACCTGATGCCGCTCGCGGTCCTCGGAGCGGCGCTGGTGTTCCGAATGGAATGGGCGTACATGGGGGAGTGGAACAACCTCCGGTTCCGTACCCACGGGGTTGCCTGGTTCTTCGCCCTCGGTTGGTTGATCCAACGGTCGTCCACTCGGTGGCAGCGGGGCTTGACCACGGCGGTCGCCGCGGCAACGGTGCTCGGCTACTTCCACACGCCGTCCCGCGAATGGCGGGGGTTGGTGCTGCTCGTCGTGCTGGTGTGGGTGCGCGAACTGCCCCTGCCGCGGTGGACCGTGCGGATCGTCGGCACGCTGGCCGCGGCGAGCATGTGGATCTACGTGTCGCACTTCTCGATCTGGCCGCTGTACCGGATGGTCTTCATCCGAGAAGTCGCCTACGTGCTGACGATCATGTCGGGTGTCGTCGTGTGGTTCGTCGCCGAGCGTTCGTTAGGCTTTCTGAACAGATGGCGTCAGGCTCGGTCGTTCCGTGTGGCGCTGCCGTGACCCCCAGAGAACAGCACCGAGGTACACCGTGAACACGATCCGTCGCCCGCTCCGATTCGGCATCATCGCCCTGGGCGCGGCGCTCGTCGCGTCGGCGTGTTCGGGCAGCGACGGCCCCACCCTGCACGTCTACAGCGGTCGCCACTACGACATCGAGAAGGCGTTCGAGCTCTACGAGGACGAAACCGGCGTCAACATCGAGTTCCTGACCGGCAACGACGGTGCCCTGCGCGAGCGCATCGAGGCCGAGGGCGAAGACACCGAGGCCGACGCCTACATCACCGTCGATGCCGGCAACCTGGCGACCGCGGCCGCCGACGGCCTGTTCCAGCCGCTCGACTCCGAGATCCTGCAGACCGCGATCCCGACCGAACTGAGCGACCCCGACGGCTACTGGTACGCACTGACCATCCGCGCCCGCACGATCGTGTACAACAGCGACCTGCTGGACGAGAGCGACGTACCGACCACCTACGAAGAGCTCGCCGAGCCGGAGTGGAAGGGTCGGATCTGCCTTCGCAACTCGACCAACGTGTACCAACAGTCGTTGGTGGCCAGCCTGATCGCCAACCACGGCGACGAGGAGGCCCTGCGGATCGTCGAAGGTTGGGCCGACAACGCCGAAATCCTCAGCAACGACGTGTTGATCCTCGAATCGCTCGCCGACGGGCTCTGCGAGGTCGGCATCACGAACCACTACTACCTCGGTCGGCTGCTCGAAGAGGATCCCGACTTCCCGGTCGACCTCGTGTGGGCCGACCAAGACGGGCGCGGGGTGCACGTCAACATCTCCGGCGGCGGTGTGACCAAGTACTCGCAGGAACCCGAACTCGCACGGGAGTTCCTCGAGTGGTTGGCCACCGATGGTCAGGACGTGCTCGTCAGCGCGAACCACGAGTACCCGGCCAACCCGTCGGTGGCTCCGGAGCCTCTGATCACCCGGGAGTTCGGCACCGACTTCGTGCGTGACCCGCTCGACGCCGCCACGTTCGGCGCGTTGAACGCCGACGCCGTCCGACTGATGGACGAAGCCGGCTACGGCTGACCCCGTGGCATCGACGTTCGGGAGGCGCTGGGGTACGGCGGGCTGGTCGTTGTCGGCCGTCGTCGCCGCGCTCCTGGTCGTCGTTCCCGTCGGGATGCTCGCCGCGAGCGTCCTGCGGCCGAGTCCCGATGTCTGGTCGCAGCAGTGGCGCACCCGACTTCCCGGTGAGCTGGTCACGACGGCGATCCTGCTCACGGGCGTCGCCGTCGGCGCCGTCGTGCTCGGCACCGGTCTCGCCTGGCTCGTCAGCGCCTACGAGTTCCGGGGTGCCCGCACGTTCGGCTGGATGCTCATCCTCCCGTTCGCGATGCCGAGCTACATCCTCGGATTCCTGACGCTGTCGACGTTCGGGCGAACGGGCCCGATCCAGGACACCTGGCGGTCGTGGTTCGGTCGTGGCGCCTGGTTCCCCGAGGTCGAGTCGCTCACCGGGGCCATCGTCGCCTTCACGCTCGTGCTCTATCCGTACGTCTACCTGTTGGCCCGGGCCGCGCTGCGAGATCAGGCCGGTGGTGCCTACCACGCCGCCCGCACGCTCGGCGCCGGCCCGACCGAAGCCGCTCGTCGGGTGGTGCTCCCGCTGGTGCGCCCGGCGATCGCCGCGGGCGCAGCGGTCGTGATGATGGAGACGCTCACCGACTTCGCCACGGTGCAGTACTTCGGTGTCGACACGGTGTCGGTCGGGGTGTTCCGAATCTGGAACGGCACCTACGACCGCAACGCGGCGAGCGAGATCGCCACGCTCGTCCTCGCGTTCGCGCTCATCGCGATCGGGCTCGAACGGATCGGCCGTGGGCGGGCCCGGTTCGGTCAGTCGGGCGGGGCCGCGGCCGGGATCGAGCGACGCGTTCTCACCGGGTGGCGTTCCTGGGCGGCCACGGCGGTCTGCGCGGCGGTCGTGCTGGCCGCCTTCGTCGGCCCGGTCGTGCAGTTGTCGGTGTGGGCGATTCAGGAGCAGACGAGTGACCGTGGCACCCCGTTGCTCGATCAGTACCCGGGCTACCTGTGGCACAGCCTGCAGCTGGTGTTCTACACGGTGGTGATCTGCACGGTCGTCGCCGTGGTCGTCGCCAACGCCCGGCGCTTCGGTGGCCGGCGGGCGACGCAGCTCGCGAGCCGGGCGATCGCGGTGGGGTATGCGGTGCCCGG
>CAXAWD010000085.1:0-10862 GCA_963972325.1 uncultured Acidimicrobiaceae bacterium | reverse complement strand
GCCGTGCACGGTGCGACGGGCGACGCCCGCCGCGGCGGCCGCGGCCACGAATCGATCGAGCATCGCACCACTCGTGTCGACCCCGATCAACTCGGTCGCCGGCGGGACGAGCGGCAGTGCGGAGCGCCCACCGCCACAGCCGACGTCGAGCACCGTGCCGCCGAGTGGCGGGAGCACCTCGCGCGCCCACAGCGACGACACACTGTCGCGGGAGAGCGTGTCGTCGACGGCGAACTGGCGGGTGTCGTGGAACCAGGGCGACTCGGGTGCCTGGTCGAGGATCTCCGGAGGCACACCCCATCCCTCGAGCTGAGCCGCCCAGCGTTCGGCGGCGGGGAACAGCGACGGCCCGTCGTCGGTGGTCACGCCGTGTCGAGCACCCGGATCGGCAGTTCGCGCGGCCCGCGGATCTGTCCGACGCTCCACCGGGTGTCGCCGGCCAGTTCGAACTTCGGGAACCGCTTGATGAACTCCTCGATCGCGATCTTGAGTTCGAGTCGGGCCAGGTTGGACCCGAGGCACCGGTGGATGCCCAGCCCGAACGCCGCGTGCCGGTTGGCCTCACGATCGATCACGAACTCGTCGGCGTCGTCGAAGAACTCGGGGTCGCGGTTGGCCGCCGGGAACGGCAGGAGCACCCACTCGTCCTCCTTCATCGGACAACCGTGGAAGTCGTGATCCTTCGCGACCAGGCGTGCCATCGTGACCGGCGCGTACGCGCGGAGGAACTCCTCGAGGGCGAACAGCATGAGGTCGGGTTCGTCGACGAGTCGCCGGAGATCGTCGGGGTGCTGTGCGAGGTGCCAGATCGACGAACCGATCGCGCTCCAGGTGGTGTCGATGCCGGCGATCAACAACAGCACCATCGACCCGCGCACGTGCTCGTGGCTGAGCTTGTTGCCACCGATCTCGGCGTTGAGGAGGTAGGTGGTGAGGTCGTCGCGCGGATCCTGGCGGTGCTCCTCGATCTGCCGATCGAGGTACGCATCGAGATTGAGGTCGCTCTGCTCGCGCTCCTCGACCGGCACGTTGACCAGTTCGAGGAACTCGTGCACGCACCGGCGGAAGTAGTCGTCGTCCTCGACCGGGAAGCCGAGCATGCGCGAGATCACGTTGACCGGAATGTGCTGCGCGTACTGGATCGCCGCGTCGACGATCGTGTCGCCGGGCTCGATGTCACCCATCTCGTCGAGCAGCTGGTTGCAGAGCCGGCGCACCTCCGGCTCCCACGGGTCGATCGCCTTCGGCGAGAACGGTGGCAGCAGCAGGCGACGGGCGTGCTGATGGAACGGCGGGTCGCTCGTGATGGGCGGCGCGGGACCGACCGGCGCCTCGGCGATCGGCCGTCCGGTGTTGACCACGACGCCGCGACTGGTGAAGTGGTCGGTGTCGTACGCGACCTCTTTGACGAGTTCGTGCGTGAGCGGCGCCCACATGCCCCCGTAGCGGTCGGTGTGGGCCACGGGGCAGCCCCCCTCGCGCAGCTCGTCCCAGATCTCGTGGGCGCGTTCGTTGTATTCGGGTTCGGCGTGGTCGATGTCGTTCGCCCAGTCGGAGACCGGGCCGTAGGCGCTGGTCATTCGACGATCGTGATCGCGTACTCGGGGCAGTTGGCGACGGCGAGCTTCGCCTTGTCCTCCAACTCGGGTGTGACCGTACCGTCACCGATCACGACGGCGGTGCCGTAGTCGTCGACGTCGAACAGTTCGGGCGCCAGCGCGTAGCAGCGGTTGTGCCCCTGACAGAGATCGGCGTTCACTTCGACTCGCATGCCGTGATCGTAGGTGGTGGCCACGATCGAGGCCGTACCGAGCGCGACCCCGGCAAATTCGTTGTCGGCTCAACCACTGCGCTGCGTCACCCTCTCAGCCAGCCCGCCACCCTACGTGGTCGAGCTGCTGCCAACCGCGAAAAAAACCCCGATATTTGGTGCGAATGTACCGGTCTCGGTGCGACCATGGAGCGTAACTTGAAACTTGTTCACGAAACACATCCGTGAACGTTCCGCACGCCCCCCGGCGCGAACCTGAGGACCACACCCATGCAGATCCACCACGACGAGACGAGCCAAGCGCTCCTCGAAGCCGCTCATCGTCTGCTCGCCGAGCATGGCTCCGACGCACTGACCGTGCGCCGAATCGCCACCGAGGCAGGCATGAGCACGATGAACGTCTACTCCCGCTTCGGCGGCAAGGACGGCGTCATCGACGAGCTCTACATCGACGGGTTCACCCGGATGTACGCCGCGCTCGACGCCGTTCCGGCCACCGACGACTTCACGGTCGACCTCGTCGGGATGGCCCAGGCGTACCGACGGTTCGCGCTCGACAACCCCACCTATTACAAGGTCATGTTCCGCACGGCGATCCATGAGTTCTCCCCCTCGGCACGCGCGGTGGAGCTCGCTCGTTCGGGTCTGGGTGTCATCGCCGAGCGGGTCGGCGTCGGCCAGCGGGCCGGCCAGGTCCGCAGCGACGACGGCCACGATGCCCTGACGGTCGCCGCGTGGCTCTGGGCCACGTGTCACGGCCTCGTCACGCTCGAGATCTTCGGCGTCGCCAACGAGCAGGTCGACTGGGGCGCGGTGTTCGACCTCGGCGTCCGCACCTCGGTCGCCGGGCTGTGCCCGGCGACGATCTCCCAGCACTGATCCGCCCACGCCCGACGGACGAACCGGTAGCGTGCAGCGGCAATGCTCGCCGCCGTTCTCGCCAACGTCCTGACGGACGCGTCCGATTGGCTCGCCGATTTCTCGTCGAACTGGTACTTCCTCGCCATCATCTTCGGCGTCGCGTTCTTCGACTCGATCGTGCCCGTGGTGCCGAGCGAGACGATGGTCATCATCGGCGGCGTCGCCGCGGGCCGTGACGACCAGGTGTTGCTCGCGGTCATCGCCGTCGGCGCGATCGGAGCGTTCCTCGGCGACAACACCGCCTACCTGCTCGGCGACCGCCTCAGCGGGTTCATCCAACGACGTGCGAGCTCCCGACCCAAGCTGCAACGGCAGCTGGACTGGGCCAACGAGCAGATCAGGGTCCGTGGTGGGCTCCTGCTGATCACCGCTCGTTTCATCCCCGGCGGCCGCACTGCGCTGACCGTCACGTCGGGCATCACCGGCCAGCCACGGCGGTGGTTCATGGGCTGGGTCGGCCTGGCGGTGGTCATCTGGGCCACGTACGCGGCGCTGCTCGGCTACATCGGCGGTCAGGCATTCGAAGACGACCACACCAAGGCGTTCCTCGTTGCGTTCGGTGCAGCCCTCGGCATGACGGGCCTGATCGAGATCGTTCGATACGTCCGCCAGCGCTATCGCTGACCACGTCCGACATGATGGGCTGATGCGCGTCTCCGAAGCCGTCGCTGCCCGCCGCTCCATCCGACAGTTCACCGATGCCCCGGTGCCCAACGACGTCGTTCGCGATCTGCTCGAACGCGCGGCCCGCGCACCCAGCGGCGGCAACGTCCAACCGTGGCGGATCTACGTGATCAACGACGAGGCGATGACACGGTTCCGGGCGACGATCGGCGACAGTGACATCGAACCGCCGGAGTACGAGATCTACCCGCCGAGCCTGTGGGAGCCGTATCGCACCAACCGGTTCGCGCTCGGGGAGCAGATGTACGCCACACTCGGCATCACCCGCGACGACAAGGCCGGCCGACTTCGGCAGTTCGCCAAGAATCAGGACTTCTTCGGAGCTCCGGCGGCGCTCTTCTGCTTCATCGACCGACGCATGGGTCCGCCGCAGTGGAGCGACCTCGGCATGTTCCTCCAGACGTTCATGCTGCTCGCCCAGGAGGCCGGGCTCGACACATGCGCGCAGGAGTTCTGGTCGGTGCACCACGCCGGCGTGCGAGCGTTCGTCGGCGCTCCCGACGAGGAACTCCTGTTCTGCGGGATGGCGATCGGCCACGCCGACCACGAGACGCCGGTCAACTCGCTGACCAGCGACCGGATGCCACTCGACGAGTGGGCCACCTTCGTCGACTGAGGCCTCACGCGGTCACGGCCAGCTCGGCGATCCGAGTCAGGGCGACTCGACACACGACCAGGTACGGCGCGGCGAACCGGGGCACGCCGAACGCGACCTCGCATCGGTCGGGACCGAGCGACCGGACCACGTGGCTCGTTGCCGGCAACCCGGCCACGTTCCATGCCCACCGCTCCCCGGCCACCCACCGGTTCACGCGGAACGGAACGCTGAGACCCACCGCTGTGGTCACCGTCCCGTGGGCAGCTGCTCGGAGGCGCCTCCCACCGTCGTGCAGTTCGGCGCCTCGGACGCTCGGCCCCCAGTCCGGCCACCGATCCAGGTCGACGAGCACGTCCCGGGCGGCCGACGCCGGGGCGTCCACCTGCAGCGAGACCTCGAGGCGGCGCATCAGCGATGTCCGGCGATCAGAGCGATGCGAGGAACCCGGCGAGCGCCGGGTTGACGACCTCGGGATGCGTCATGTTGGGCGCATGGGCGGCGCCGTCCACCCTCACGATGCCCCGATGGTCGGCTGCGGACGCGGCGAGCGCCTCGGCTCGGTCGATCGAGATCGCCTGGTCGGCGGTGCCGTGGACCGCGAGGATCGGACACGCGATCTCGCCGACGCGGCCGCTCACGTCGTCACGTTCGAGCAGCGCCCCACCGGCCAGCGTGAGCTGCGCCGTGTCGATCGCCGTCCACTTCGGGATCCACTCGGCCGCGAGCGTGTCGTCGCCGAGGATCAGGCCGGCGACGATGGCGAACACGCCCGCCCGTTCCTCGTCGCTGCCGTGCTCGAACACGTGGAGCATGCCCTGGTAGCCCTCGATCGTCTCCGCGTCGTCGACGTCGGCGGCCGAATCGATCAGGACGACCGCCGACACCCGGTCGGGGTGCGCGAGCGCTGCGCGCAGCGACAGGAACCCGCCCTGGGACATGCCGACGAACACCGCCCGATCGATGCCGAGATGATCGAGGAGCGCCACGGCGTCGTCGGCGGAGTCCCAGTAGGTGAACGGCCCGTCGGCCTCCGTGCCTCCGAAGCCCCGCTCGTCCCACCGGATGCACCGGTGGGTGCCGGACAGGGCCTCGACCTGCCGATCGAACATGGTGTGGTCCATCAGGAACCCGTGACTGAACAGCACGACCGGGCCGTCGCCGCCGGTGTCTTCGAAGTTGATGTCGATGCCGTTGATGTGTGCGGTTCCCATGACCGGACACTACGCCCCGATGAGCGACAGGAACCGACCGGCGCCCAGCACCTCCGCCCGGTCGGGCAGTCGAGCCCGCAATCCACGGTCGGACGTGACGACATGCACCTCGCCGGCGGCGCCGTCAGGGTCGTCGAGGCCGGCAACGAGTTCGGCGATCGTGTCGTCGGCGGCGTTGCGACCACGCCGCCGCGACTCGACGATCGTCAGGTTGCCGCCGGCGACCTCCAGTGTGGTCGGGGCGACCGGAGCGTCGAACACGATCGTCACGTCGTCGGCGTGGGTGCGGCACCACTCGGCGACCGACTGCGCCAGCCGTCTGGCCGCCGCGTCACGATCGTTCCACCATCCGTCGGGACGCGACCCGAACACGTTGTTGCCGTCGATGATCCATCGACGGGCCACGGCCGAGTCGGCGTTCACGCCGGGACCGGTTCGACGATCTCTTCGAGGATCGCCTGGACCAGTGCCGAGGTGAGCGGCGACACGTCGTCGCGGTCGATGCGGGCGACCTGGTACATCTTCGGCAGTTCGCCGAGTTCGGCACCCGGCTTCCACTCGACGATCCCGTCGCCGACGAACTGTGCGCCGAGCACGGCAACGCCGAGCCCGGCGGCGACGGCGCTGCGGACACCGTCGGACGACTGCCCCGCGAAGGCCACCCACGAATCGAGCCCGGCCCGCTGCAGGAGCGGCTGGCTCACCGCCCGGTAGTTGCAGTCGTCGCCGAAGGTCACCAACGGGACCTCGCCGGAGTCGTACGGCGCATCCTCGCCGGTGACCCAGACCAGGTCGTCGGACCAGAGCACCGTGTCGTCGTCGCGGACCTCGTCGGCCGGGACCTGGATGACCGCCACGTCGAGGTCGCCCCGCTCGATCATGCCGGCCAGACGGCGGCTCTCGCCGACGAGCACCTCGATCCACGATTCGGGGTGCAGGTGGTTGAAGCGGCCGAGCACTCGCACGAGACGCGACGCGGTGATCTCCTCGTTGGAACCGAGCCTGACCCGGCCGGCCAGATCGGACCGGTCGAGGCGGGCCACGGCGCGGTCGTGGGCATCGACGATCGAACGCGCCTCGTCGGCGAGCGCGGCACCGTCGCGAGACGGTCGCAGTCGACGACCGTTGCGGATCAGGAGTTGACGCCCCACACGTTCTTCGAGCCGCTTGATCTTCCAGCTCACGGCCGACTGCGACAGGTGGAGCTGTTCGGCGGCGCGGGTCATCGAGCCGTGGTCGAGGACGGCGAGCAGTGTGCGGAGCGATTCGACGTCGAGTTGCACGCCTCCAGCGTACATGACAGGACGTCATGCAAAACATCGAAACGTGTCGCTTGCGACATGACCCCGACGGGCCGACACTGGAGACATGACGAAGCGGCACCCCTTCCCTCCCAACACCGTCCAACACCAGGCCGCTCAGCAGTGGCGCAAGCTCCTGGGCCCCGGCCATCAGTTCCCGGCCACCAACGAGCGCACGCTCGGCTACTGGGTCGACCGAGGTCGCTGACCCGACCCGGTCACAGCAGCGCGGCCGGCGCGTCGACGACGCGCGCACGCAACCATTCGCCGAGGCTCTTCGCCTGGGCGTCGATGCGGGTACTGGCCGCCACGCCCTCCTGCAACAATCCGTGGATCACGAAGTTGAGTGATCGCAGGTTGGGGAGGTCGTGCCGATCGACCGAGAGATCCGCGGTTTCCGGCAGGAGATCCCGGAGCCGGTCGACGGTCAGGTAGCCCGCCAACCACTCGTACGCAGCATCGGTTCGTGCGAACACACCGAGGTTGGCGTTGCCACCCTTGTCGCCCGATCGGGCCCCGATCAGCCGACCGATCGGCACGCGTCGGGTCGGCACCTCCTCCGACGGGTTCCGCTTCGCCTCGATCGCCGCAACCGGCGGCGCCGTCACGTCGGACACTTCCGGGGCGACCGAGTCGACCTCGACGGTCGTGCCACCGACGTGCACGTACGCCGGGACCAGGTCGGCCGGGACGGTGGCGGGCCGGTACACCCCGAACGGGGCGGCCGCCGACGGCCCACCGGTCAAACCGTAGAAGCCGGGAATGCTCGCCAGCGCGGTCTCGATGAACGCGTTGGAGAAGGCGCGGCCGACCCTGCGCTCGTCGGCGTCCTTCACCGTGAGTCGCCACTGTGCCGTCGCCGCCTCGTTGGAGTCGGGGTCGTCGTGGTCGGTACGGATCAGTTGCGAACTCACCGCGTCGAAGTCGCCGGGGCCGTACGGACATGCCCGCCAGAACGCGGCGGCCGCCGCTTCGGCCTTGGCCTCGATGTCGAGGCCGGTGAGCGCGACGGCGATCGTGTTGCGGTAGCCACCGAGTTCGTTCATGGCGACCTTGAGGGTCGGCGGTGGCGGTTCGCCGACCGTGCCCGAGATGCGGACCCGGTCGGGCTCGGTCTGTTCGAGCCGGATCGTGTCGAACCGTGCGGTCACGTCGGGGCCGAGGTAGCGCGCATCGCCGATCTCGTACAGCAGCTGTGACGTGACCGTGCCGATCGACACCTCGCCGCCGGTGCCGTCGTGCTTGCCGATCACGCACGAGCCGTCGGCGGCGACCTCGGCCCACGGGAACCCGAGCCGTTCGATGCCCGGCACCTCGGTGAAGAACGAGTAGTTGCCGCCGGTCGCCTGCGCGGAGCACTCGATCACATGGCCTGCCACCACCGCGCCGGCGAGTTCGTTCCAGTCGTCTCGCGCCCACCCGTGGTGCCATGCGGCCGGTCCACACGCGACGGCGGCGTCGGTGACGCGACCGGTGATGACGATGTCGGCACCCCGCTGCAGCGCCTCGACGATGCCCCAACACCCGAGGTAGGCGTTGGCGGTCAGGTAGCGGCCGACGTCGCCGAGGTCGCCGTCCCTGTCGAACGGCCGGAGCGCGCCCGCGTCGGCCAGCTCGTCGATGCGCGGCAGCAGGTCGTCGCCGTCGACGTAGGCGATCGTGGGCGCGAGCCCGAGCCGGTCGGCGACCTCCTGCACGGCCTCGGCGCACCCTGCGGGGTCGAGGCCGCCCGCGTTGGACACGACCTTGATGCCACGATCGAGGCACGTGCCCATCACGTCGTCCATCTGGCGCACGAACGTGGAGGCGAACCCGCCACCCGGCTTCCTGGCTCGGATGCGGCTGAGGATCAGCATGGTCAGTTCGGCGAGCCAGTCGCCGGTGAGCACATCGATCGGCCCCCCCTCGACCATCTCCCTGGCACCCGACTGGCGGTCGCCGAAGAAGCCGGAGCAGTTCGCGATACGAATCGGATCGGTCATCTCACTCGCCATTCCCCGGCCGGCCATCCCCCGACTCGTCCTCGGCGTCGAGCGCCACGAGGAGGTCGCCGGTGTCGACGCGGTCGCCGACGGCGAACCTGACCTCGGCCACGACCGACGGCCCGGCGGCCACGATCTTGTGCTCCATCTTCATCGCCTCGACCACCATCAGCACCTGCCCCTCGGCCACCGTGTCGCCGTCGGCGACGTGCACGGCGATCACCGTGCCGGGCAGCGGGCAGATCGGGCCACCACCGCCGGCGACCTCGTCGTGATCGACGAAACGGGGCGGCCGCTGCCACACCAGTGCACCGGTGGCTCCGGCCGTGCGCATGATGTCGCCGTCGAAGAAGCGGACGTCGACCACATGGCGAACACCGTCGAGTTCGACGACCTGGCGTGTGGGCGTGCGGTCGAGCAGCCGGACCGTCACGGCGCGACGCATGTCGTCGGGCACCGACCCGTCGGGACCGGCATCGGGAGGCGGGCCGACGAGCACCGATGCGGAGTCGCCCGCCATCACGTACTCGACGTGGTGCTCGTCACCGTCGAGCAGCCAGGTCCGGCGCTGCCCCCTGGTGCGCAGGTTGCGCCACCCGGACGGCGCGAAGCCGGTGACGGTGTCGGCGGCGCGGCGGCACAACTCGTCGGCGAACACACCACCGAGCAGGAGTGCCAATCGGTCGTCGTCGACGGGCCCGGTCGAGCGTTCGACGTCCGCGTGATCGGCCAGGTAGCTCGTGAACGTGCTGGCTGCCCGATAGTCGGGCTCGACCATGATCGCTGCCAGCGCAGCGGCGTTGGTTCGGACACCGGTGATGCGGGCGCACGGCAACGCCCGCGCGATCCGGAGCGCCGCCACACCACGATCGGCGTGGTGGGCGACCACCTTGGCGAGCAGCGAGTCGTAATCGGACGACACCGCGCTGCCGGCACGGAACCCGGTGTCGACGCGCACCTCGCCGGGGATCTCGAACTCGGCGATGCGACCGGTCGACGGCAGCCAACCCGTCGCCGGGTCTTCGGCGACGAGCCGGACCTCGATCGCGTGACCGTCGAACGTGATGTCGTCCTGGACGAACGGCAGAGCGTGGCCGTTGGCGACACCGATCTGCATCTCCACCAGGTCGATGCCGGTGATCGCCTCGGTGACCGGGTGTTCGACCTGGAGCCGGGTGTTGACCTCGAGGAACGTGATCGTCGGTTCGTCGCCGTCGGTGGTGTCGCCGACCATGAACTCGACCGTGCCGGCGCCGACGTAGCCGACGTGCCGGGCCAGCGCGAGCGCGCCGTCGAGGAGTCGGCGGCGGGTCGTTTCGGAGATGCCAGGCGATGGCGCCTCCTCGACGACCTTCTGGTTGCGGCGCTGGATCGAACACTCGCGGTCGCCGAGGTGCACCACGTTGCCGTGCATGTCGCCGAGGATCTGCACCTCGACGTGCCGGCCGCGCTCGATGAACGGCTCGATGAACACCGTGCCGTCGCCGAATGCCGATGCCGCTTCGCGCGACGCGGCCTCGACCGCGTCGACGAGGTCGCCCTCGTCGTGCACCACGCGCATGCCACGGCCACCGCCGCCCGCTGCTGCCTTGACCAACACCGGCATCGCGAGCCCGGCCGGCACCGACCCCGGTACAGCCTCGATGATGTCGGTGGTCGGCACGCCGGCGTCGATCGCCGCACGCTTGGCCGCCACCTTGTCGCCGAGCAGGCGGATCTGATCGGGGGTCGGCCCGATCCACGTGAGACCCGCGTCGATGACGGCCTGGGCGAAGTCGGCGTTCTCCGCGAGAAAGCCGTAGCCGGGGTGGATCGCGGTGGCACCGGTGTCGAGCGCCGCCCGGATGACGGCGTCGTCGCGCAGGTACGACTCGGCCGGAGTGGATCCGCCGAGCGCCACGGCGACGTCGACCGAGTCGACGTGCAGCGCGTTGCGGTCGGGCTCGGAGTACACGCCGACGGTCGAGATGCCCATCCGGTGAGCGGTGCGTGCGATGCGGCACGCGATCTCACCGCGGTTGGCGATCAGGATCTTCATCAGTGCCGCCAGATCCCGTACTCGCGGGTGCCCTGCACCACGTTGCTGTGGGCAGCCGACAGCGCCATACCCAACACGGTGCGGGTGTCGTTGGGATGGATGATGCCGTCGTCCCACACCCGGCCGGTGGAGTACAGCGCCGACGACTCGCTCTCGATCTGCGCCTCGAGCGCATCCTTCTTCGCGTTCAGGTCGGCCTCGTCGATCTCGATGCCGCGCCCCGCGGCGGCGTTGCGGGCGACGATGTCCATCACCCCGGCCAGTTGGCGCCCACCCATGACGGCGATCTTGTGGTTGGGCCAGGAGAAGATGAAGCGTGGGTCGTACGCCTTGCCGGCCATGCCGTAGTTGCCGGC
>CAXAWD010000084.1:0-10908 GCA_963972325.1 uncultured Acidimicrobiaceae bacterium | reverse complement strand
CGGATGTGGGGCTCGCAAGGCGTGACGAGCCCGAGTTGCCTCATGGCAACGAGCGGCGAGGCGGAACGCAGCGAGCGCCGCATCCGGCGCCGCTGATCAGTAGCGGTAGTGCTCGGGCTTGAAGGGGCCGGACGGGTCGAGGTCGAGGTACTCGGCCTGCTCGTCGGTGAGCGTGGTGAGCCGCACGCCGAGGGCATCCAGGTGGAACCGGGCGACCTTCTCGTCGAGGTGCTTCGGCAGCACGTACACGCCGAGAGGGTAATCCTCGGTGCTGTTGTACAGCTCGATCTGGGCGATGACCTGGTTCGAGAACGAGCAGCTCATCACGAAGCTCGGATGGCCGGTGGCGCATCCGAGGTTCACGAGACGACCTTCGGCGAGGATGATGATCTGGTGACCGTCGTCGAACTTCCAGACGTCGGTACCCGGCTTCAACTCGTCGCGGGTCGCACCCGAGCGGGCGAGGCCCTCCATGTCGATCTCGTTGTCGAAGTGGCCGATGTTGCAGACGATCGCGTTGTGCTTCATCTGCTGCATGTCGTCGGCGGTGATCAGGCCGTAGTTGCCGCTGGCGGTGACGAACAGGTCGGCCTCGCCGACGACGTCTTCGAGCCGCACGACCTGGAGGCCTTCCATGGCCGCCTGGAGTGCGTTGATCGGGTCGATCTCCGTGACGACCACGCGGGCACCCTGGCCGCGCAGCGACTGCACGCAGCCCTTGCCGACGTCGCCGTAGCCGAGCACGACGGCGAGCTTGCCACCGAGCATGACGTCGGTCGCCCGGCTGATGGCGTCGACCAGCGAGTGGCGGCAGCCGTACAGGTTGTCGAACTTCGACTTGGTGACCGAGTCGTTGACGTTGATGGCCGGGAACAGCAGGTCACCGTCGGCGAACATCTTGTAGAGGCGCTTGACACCGGTGGTGGTCTCCTCGGTGACGCCCTTGACCTCGGCGCCCATGCGGGTCCACTTCTTCGGGTCGGCGTTGAGCGACCGCTGGAGCAGGCCGAGCACGATCGCGAACTCGGCGCTCGACGCCTCGCTCACGTCGGGGACCTCACCGGCAGCTTCGTACTCGACACCCTTGTGGAGCAGCATCGTGGCGTCGCCGCCGTCGTCGAGGATCATGTTCGGGCCGTCGTAGCCGGGCCACGTCATCATCTGCTCGGTGCACCACCAGTACTCCTCGAGCGTTTCGCCCTTCCAGGCGAACACCGGCACACCCTGCGGGTCGTCCTCGGTGCCGTCGGGCCCGACGACCACGGCGGCCGCTGCGTGATCCTGCGTGGAGAAGATGTTGCAGCTCGCCCAGCGCACTTCGGCGCCGAGCTCGGTGAGGGTCTCGATCAGCACGGCGGTCTGGATCGTCATGTGGAGCGACCCGGAGATGCGGGCGCCGGCGAGCGGCTTGCTCGGGCCGTACTCCTTGCGGATGGCCATGAGGCCGGGCATCTCGTGTTCGGCGAGGAGCATCTCCTTGCGGCCGAAGGGGGCGAGGCTGAGATCGGCGACTCGGAAGTCTTTCCGCGCGGCGAATGTGGACGTCATGTTGGTTCTCCTCCGTGGCCCCGACGGGCCGCTGGCAATTTCGGATGGAGCGAGCCGGGGCCTACTGGCGCCGATCGGGTCAGCCCGCGTGAATGAGCCGTCAGGCTAGCGGGCGGGTCGCCTCGCCCACGACAGGCCCACCCATCCGCAGCCCGAGTGGATCGCCGAGCCAAACCTGTCGCAAGACGGTATCGGGCCCTCTCGGCCCGACTCAGTCGTCGTCGTCGAGGATGACGGCGTAGACGTCGAGGAGATAGTCGACGTAGCCGGCCCGGTTGTAGAACCGGATGCAGTGGTCGTCTTCGCAGAGCCCGTCGCCGGCGTCGGTGGGGCGACTGCCGTAGGGCAGGACGACGAGGTTGGGCACCGTGTCGCCCTCGTAGATGTTGACGTTGGACACCGTGGGCACGGCCTTGCCGGTCGCCGGCGTCGGGAACGCGGTGATGAACGATGCCGCCTGCTCCCAGTCGTACTGGGGGGTGAGGTCGGTAGCGGTGAGGTTGCCGATCAGCGCCGACTGGGCACCGACGGGCTCGCCGTCGATCTGCACGTCGGCGATGAAGCTCTCGAAGCTGAAGTCCTCGGCCTCGGCCGGGCCGAGGGGGGTGTCACCGAAGTCGTCCTCGCGGGTGTCGAGCGCACGAAACGGTGCCACGAGCGGTACGACACGACCGGCCCGGGTGTCGGGCGAGACATCGCTCTTCAGGTACGCGACCACGTCGACGACCATACGAACCTCGCCCTGGAGGTTGAACAGATGGATCGAGCCGTTCTCGTCGACCGGGAGGATCGCCATGTTGGCGCGGATCTGACCGTCGACCAGGTTGACGGTGCTCGTGTCGGGCACCTCGCCATCTGGCACCGCGTCGGGCACCGCTGCGATGTAGGTGGGCAGGCTGTCGGGGAACACGTTGACCCCGGTGATGTTGGCGACCACGCCGACGACATCTTCTTCGTCGGGAATGACCACGGTGTTCGGTTTCGGCGCATCGGCGGCACCGCGGATCGGCACCTCGACCTGCGACCGGCCCGTCAGCGTCGCCCCGCCGAATTGATCGAGTTCGCTGTCGTACACACGGATCGGGTCGATGTCGATCATCCGATCGCCGTTCGCGGGGTAGGCGCTGGTGGAGAACCACCCCGTGATGTCGACGGCGACGTGAGCCGTGCCGGGCCCTTCGGGACTGATGAGGCGCAACGAGATCTTGCCGTCGTCGCCGGGCCGGATGATGGCGGTGTTGGGGATGAACGTGCCAGGGAAGAAGTTGACGACCGACGTGTTGCCTTCTTCGGCGCCGGTGCCGAACGCCCGGAGGAAGCCGAGCCGGGTGGGTTCGATGACCGTGATGTTGACGACGACCGCGAGGACGTTGTCGTCCTGGTCGTCTTCGTTCACGTCGACCATCTCGTCGAGGCCGCCCTCGCCGACGACCTGGACGTCGATGGTGGGGTCGGTCTCGGACGCGCGCATCGGCAGCGCGTCGCCGAGGTCGCGCGAGTCGTAGATGCGCGTGGGGGTGATCTGCTGGAACTCGCCGCCGGCACCCAGCTCGCCGCCGACCGCCTCGACGGTGCGGTCGGCGTCGGGCGAGATCGCCACCCCGAGCACGGCGGCGGCCACGACGGCAAGCGCCGTCATCGCTGCACGCGAAGAGGTACGAACGAACCGGTGACTCACGGCTGAGGATCGTACTTCGTCATGCCCGGTGCCGGAGATCGCGCCGCTCACGCGTCGAACGTCGGGGCGATCCCCCGGTCGGCGACGGCGGCGTCGAGCTTCGCAGCCTCGTCGTCGGAGAGGGTGGTCGACTCCTCGACGAGCATCACCGGGATGCCGTCACGGATCTCGTACGTGCGCTTGAGGCGCGGGTTGTACAGCACCGTCTCGTCGTCGAGGAGGTACAGCGGCCCCTTGTCTTCGGGGCACGCCAGGATGGCGAGAAGGGCGGGGTCGAGACTCATGATGGCTCCATCAGGCTTGTGTGATCAGTGACAGTAGATGGGCGACCCGGTCGTCGCATTCATTTCGATCGACGGCCTCGAGGTTCAGGCGCAACAGCGGCTCGGTGTTGGAGGGGCGCAGGTTGAACCAGTAGCGGCCGCAATCGACGGTGAGACCGTCGAGTCGGTTCTGCTCGTGGTCGGAGAACTCGGCGCTGACCATCTCGATCACCGCGGCCGGATCGTCGACCTGGGTGTTGATCTCACCGCTGGCGGCGTACCGCTCGAACGGTTTGCGGAGGATGCTCAGCGGCTCCTCGGCACGGCTCAGTTCGGCCAGCACCAGCAGCGAGGCGATCAGGCCGCTGTCGGCCCGGTAGTTGCCGGCGAAGTAGTAGTGGGCCGAGTGCTCGCCACCGAACACGGCACCGGTGCCGAGCATCTGTTCCTTGATGTACGAATGCCCGACCTTGGTACGGATCGGGACACCACCGTGCTCGCTCACGACCTCGGGGACCGAACGCGAGCAGATCAGGTTGTGCAATACCGTCGCACCGGGGTTGGTACGCAACACCGCAGCAGCGAGGAGTGCCGTCGTGGTGGACCCGCTGAGACCGCGCCCCTCCTCGTCGACGACGAACACGCGGTCCGCGTCGCCGTCGAACGCGAGGCCGACGTCGAACCCGCCCGACACGACCCGAGACCGCAGGTCACGCTGGTTGGCGGGCTGCAACGGGTCGGCCGGGTGATTGGGGAACGTGCCGTCGAGTTCGCCGTACATGACCTCGAGCTCGACCATCGGCAACCGATCGAACACCGCCGGCACGACGAGGCCGCCCATGCCGTTGGCCGTGTCGGCCACGACGCGCATGGGCGTGAGCTGGTCGACGTCGATGAACGACAGCACGTGCTCGACGAAGTCGGGCAGGACGTCACGTTCGGTGCGTCGGCCGGCCCGCTCGGCCGGTCGCGGACCCACGCCGTCGAGCACCGTGGACGAGGTCGCCCGGATCTCGGCGAGGCCGCTGTCGATGCCGACCGGCTTGGCGCCGGCCAGGCAGAACTTCACACCGTTGTACTGCGACGGGTTGTGCGAGGCCGTCCACATCGCGCCCGGGGTGTCGAGCACGCCGGCGGCGTAGTACATCATGTCGGTCGAGGCCAGCCCGAGATCGACCACGTCGAGGCCCTGTTCCATCACGCCGCGGCTGAACTCGGCGACGAGTTCGACCCCGGACTCGCGCATGTCGCGCGCGACGAGCACCTGGTCGGTGTCGACCAACTTGGCGAATCCGACCCCGAGGGCATACGCGACCGCTCCATCGAGCTGATCGGGCACCGTCCCCCGGATGTCGTACGCCTTGACGATTTCATCCAGTACTGACATAAGCGGTATGCAACGCTACCGGGAACCGTGGGTGCGGCGGGCGCAGGGTGCGCCCCTCACCCGGTCAGGCGTCGGGGGCGCGCCACATGTCGTGGCGGCTATCGGTCGGCGTGCCACCGTCCGCGACCGTCTCGGTGTCGACGACCGGCACCTCCGGCGGCCATGGCGCGTCGGACGGTCTCGAAGCGAGCCGCCAGTCGTCGATCGGCGACGTTGCCGACCCGGCCTCGTCGACGTCGTCGGGGTCGGTATCGAGTGTCTCCGTCGAACCGAACCCGGCGGGTGTCGCATCGGCGTGGCGCACGTCGCCGACCTTGCGCCAGTAGAAGCACAGCCCGACGCCGAGCAGGGTCAGCAGCACCGTGAGGTAGTCGATCATGCTGCGGCCGTAGTGCAACTCCACGTGGGTGCTCTCGGGCACCACGACCATCATGTTGGGCCCGATCCGGTACGGGCCGTCGGCACCGGTGGCGTTCCAGTTCGGGAAGTAGCTGACCTTGACGAGCACGGGCACGTCGACCTGGTCGACATCGAACTCCATCCAGTCCTGGCCCATCTCGACGTTGCTCACCGCGACCGACGGGAGCTCGACCGGCTCGATCGGTGTGGTGGGCAGGACGATGTCGACGCGGCGGCCCGGCTGCCCCTCCTCACCCTCGCGCCGGGACAGGTCGGGTGTGACCTCGATCCGCTGCCAGCTGTCGGGGCCGTCGTTGGCGGGCATCGCCGCCCACTCCTCGGGATGCTGGAACCAGCTGGTGCCGAGTTCGAGGTACCGCTCACGGGTGTCGCCGCCGCGCTCGCCGACCACGACCGGTTGGGTGTCGAGCGGCACGACGATGTCGCTGCCGGCGACCTCGTAGATCTCCCACGGGCCCGACGTGGCGATCAACGTCAACTCGGGCCGACTCGCCGCCTCGGCCTTGGCGGCACTGGTGCGCACCATCGCGTAGCGGACACCGAGCGACTGGAGATGATCGACGCCGACCTCGGCGTTGTTGTTGACGTACCGCAACTCGCGCACCGGGTTGGACGACTGCTTCGACATCGCCGCAGTGGCGAGGAAGTGGTACGGCGTCGTGCCCGACGCCTCGAAGAACAGGCCCTCCATCGATCCGATGCAGCCGTCGGTCCAGTGCGGCAGCAGCATCAACGCCATCGTGGTGCCGTAGGTGCCGTTGCCGGGCTCGTCCTGGTCGCCGCCCCAGTTCTCCCACAGCGCTCGGCCGCAGCCGTACTCGGGGTCGTCGCCGAGCCGCTCCATCGTGGTGACCACGTTGTAGTACTCGGTGTAGTACTGATCTCGGCCCTCGTACCCCCGGAAGTTGTAGCTGGCCCACCCGTCACCCTGTGCGTCTGCCTTGGTGGCCGTGGCCGTGATCGGCCCCCACGCGTACCGGGCGCTGCCGTCGTCCAGCGTCTTGACGCCGTCGAACGGGAGCTCCTGGAACATGAAGCCCAGCACGATCAACACGCCGACGGCGCCCATGCCGGCGAACACCGACCCCTCGATGGCGTTCGGATCGGCGTTGGCCCGCCGATCGCGTACCACGTTCCAGCCGATCGACAGCACCTCGTAGATGCCAATCATCATGAGGAGGTAGCGCACCAGGTACAGGAACGGGAGCAGGCGCGGGTTCCACAGCAGACCGATCACGGGGAGGCTGTCTTGGGCCAGGTAGACGCCTGCGACCAGCACGAGGCCGAGCACACCGAGCGCGACGCCGTTGAGTTGACGGCGCACGATGCACATGCCGAACCCGATGATCGCGAACGTGGTGATCAGGATGTCGAGCGGCGCCGTGAGCGGGAAGTACATCGACCACCAGTCGGTGAGCGCCCCGTACTTCATGTCGGTCATGTACTCGTGGTCGAGCAGGAACGGCCCGGCCCACCACATCAGCAGCAGCACACTCGTGACGCCGACCGTGACCGAATACCAGAACCGCGTGCGATCGATCCAGATCAGCGAGAACACGACCGCGGCGAGCGCCACGAAGATCAGCACGATGCCGTGCGACACGCACGCCGCCGCGATCATCACCGAGGCCCAGACCCGGTACTTGCCCGTGCGGAGCCCGGCCGCGAGCAGCCCGAGCGCCACCATGCCGAGCGAGAGCGCGATCGAGAACGAGAACTCGCCGGCCATCGTCGACTTGAGGTTGCCGCCGTAGATCTGGAAGCTCTCGTCGAGCGCGAAGGCGAGACCACTGAACGCGAACAACTCGGGGATCGGGTGCCTGAACCCGGCCAGCCGGCCGAACGCCCAACATGCGGCCGGCAGGGTGAGCAGGCCGAGGACGCTCACGATCTTCATCGCGATGCCGTACGGCAGCACCAGGTTGACGAGCAGGATCGCGAGCGCCGGGAGCACCATGTAGAAGCGGTATGCGGGCATGCCGCTGTACCAGTCCATGGTCCAGCCGTTGAGACGGAACGAGCCGAGCAGGTTGTCGCGCATGAACGCCGGACCCCACACGTGGGCACCGAAGTCGCCACCGGTCGGGGTGGTGTCGTCGAAGATCAGGTCGGTGCCCGGCCGGAACGGGTTGAAGTGGACGACCTTCATCATGATCGCCGTCGTGACCGACAGCGACACGACGGTGACCACGTAGCGGATGATCCGATCGGTCGGCCACGGGCGGGCCGCCCAGGCGAGCGGACGGCGCATGACCCGCCGCCAGACGCGCGTCCCGATCGGCACCCGCTCGGAGTCCGGCTCCCTGTCGAACGCCGCGTCCGGGGAGGCGAGTTCCGGATCGTCGACGCCGTCGGGATCGTCGCCGGGGTCACCGACTACGGTCGCCCGGTCGTCGGCGGTCGCGTCGACGGGGTCGGCGTGGTGGCGTGAAGCGTCCAGGTCCTCAGTCATGGGCGCCCGTCATTGTGCCAGCTGGGTCGACATCGGCGATGTCACCCGGCCGATTGGAGCACGGCGATCAGACCGGTCGCGTTGAACGCGGCGTGCGTCAGGATCGCCGGACCGATCCGACCGCTCACGGCGACACACCCGCCGAACACCAGCCCGGCCAGGAAGAGCCCCGGGTACTCGACAGGGCTGAAGTGCACGAGCGCGAACCAGGCCGACGTCGACACGAGGCCGAACCCCACGCCGACCGCCCCCGACACCGACCGCTGGAGCAGGCCGCGGTAGATGAACTCCTCGACGAGCGGCGCACCGACGACGACCACCAGCACCAAGAGCACGGTCAGCCAGCCACCGGCACGGTTCGCCAGGTCCTGCGCTCGCTCCTCGATCTGTTCGTTCGAGAACGTGTCGGGCCACAGCCCGCGCAGTGGCATGTACAGCGCCGGCACGAGCACCAACTGTGTGGCGATGCCGAGCGGAATCCCGGCGAGGTCGATCGGGCGGAACGTCGCGCCGTAGTCCGCGAGCGGGTCGCCGGTACCGAAGCGTCGACTGGCGACGACGAGCGCCACGATCATCACCGCCCACGTCGCCGCGGACGCAGCCGCCAGCTGGGGGATCGTGAGGTCGTCGCCGAGCGATGCCCCGAGGATGGCGATCATCGCCGGTGTGGCGAGCAACGAGCCACCGATCCAGGCCGTCGCCCACGTACCCAGTGCCGGCCCGACACCGATCGGGGTGTCGCCCGCCGTCGGTTGGGTGGGAGTGGTCGCGGTCACGGCCGCGGATGGTACCGGTCGAACCGGGTCAGACGGCGATCAGGTCGGGCCGAACCACGGCCCGCCGGTCGAGCACCTGCCACCCCTGCGGCGCCGTGAGCCGCCCGGCGTGACGATCGCACAGGTCGTACGCATGTGGGTCGCGTTCGGGGCTCAGATGATCGAGCCACACCTGCGCGTGTGCGTACTGGTAGGTGAGCGTCACCGCCGCAGCCTCGCTGCAGCCCGTCCTCGAGCAGTGCCTCGTCACGGACGCAACCGTACGACGCGGGGATCATCCGATCGTGGACCTCGACGTTGCGATCACGTTGCGATCGTGCGACCTGGAGGCCACCGGTTTGGCACGCGTCCGACCTGGCAAGCGCCCCGGGGCCCCGTAGCATGGTTGCATGGACAAGTTGCCTCCTCCGCCCCCTCCTCCCCCGCCGGGGCGCGGCCGGTCGTCCGGTTCTCGTCCCGAGCGCGACCGCAAGCCGAATTTCCCGGGCTCCGGTGGCGGCAACGGCGACGGTACCCCGACGCCCAACTCGTGGCGCCGTTGGCTGCCGTGGGTCGCGATCGGCGTGTTCCTGGCGATCTTCCTCGTTCCGTCGTTGCTCTCCGGTGACGAGGGCGAAGACGTCAGCTTCAGCGACTTCATGGACAACGTCGCCGCCGGTGAGGTCGCCTCGGCCGAATGGGAGAACGGCACCGGCAAGATCAGCGGCGAACTGAACGACGGCACCAAGTTCGTCACGGTCGGCAGCGCAGACGGCCCGAACGACGCCGAGACCGAACTGCTCAAGAACAACGACGTCGACTACAAGTTCGACAACCCGAGCTCGAACTTCCTGCTCAACATCCTCGGCTTGATGCTGCCGGTCATCCTGATCATCGGCTTCTTCGTGTGGATGCAGCGCCGTGCGCAAGGCCAGATGGGCAACGTCATGTCGATAGGGCGGAGCCGCGCCAAGTCGTACGACGCCGACAAGCCGTCCACCACGTTCGCCGACATCGCCGGCTACGACGGGGTCAAGACCGAGATCAACGAGGTCGTCGACTTCCTGCGGATGCCCGAGCGGTTCAAGGAGATCGGCGCCCGCGTCCCCAAGGGCATCCTGCTGGTCGGCCCCCCGGGCACCGGCAAGACGCTGTTCGCACGGGCGGTCGCCGGCGAGGCCGGTGTCGGCTTCCTCTCGGTCACCGGCTCCGACTTCATGGAGATGTTCGTCGGCGTCGGCGCCAGCCGCGTCCGCGACCTGTTCCAACAGGCGCGCCGGATGGGCAAGGCGATCATCTTCATCGACGAGATCGACTCGATCGGCCGCAAGCGTGGCGCCGGCCTGGGCGGCGGGCACGACGAGCGCGAGCAGACGCTCAACCAGATGCTGTCCGAGATGGACGGCTTCGAGACGTCCGAGGGCATCGTGATCATGGCCGCCACCAACCGGCCCGACATCCTCGACCCGGCACTGCTGCGCCCCGGACGCTTCGACCGCCAGATCGTGGTGCCGCTGCCCGAGCACGAGGAACGCAAGGCGATCCTCGAGGTCCACAGCCGCGACAAGCGCATGGGTCCCGATGTCGACCTCGACACGATGGCGCGTGCCACGCCAGGCATGGCCGGTGCCGACCTCGCCAACCTGGTCAACGAGGCGGCGCTGATCGCCGTTCGCCGCGGTTCCAAGCAGATCGAGCGGATCGACTTCGAGAACGCCCGTGACCGTGTGGTGCTCGGCGCCCAGCGCGAGTCGCTGATCATGAACGCCGAGGAGAAGAAGGCCACCGCCTACCACGAAGGCGGGCACGCGCTGCTCGCCACGGTACTGCCCAACGGCGACCCGCTCCACAAGGTCACGATCCTCCCGCGCGGCATGGCGCTCGGTGTCACCTGGAGCCTCCCGCAAGAGCGGCACACGTACTCGCGCGAGTACTTCGAAGACACGATCTGCAAGGCGATGGGCGGCCGCGTCGCCGAGAAGATCGTCTTCGGTCACCTCAACTCCGGCGCCGCCAACGACCTCGAGCAGGCCACCGGCATCGCCCGTCGCATGGTCCGCGAGTGGGGCATGAGCGACGCCGTCGGCCCGATGGCATGGGGCGGCGGCCAGCAGCAGGTGTTCCTCGGCGAAGACCTCATGTCGTCCGGCCGCGAGTACAGCGAAGACACCGCCAAGTTGCTCGACGAGGAGATCGCCAAGATCCTCAACACCCAGGAGCACCGGGCGCAGGAAACGCTCACCAAGCATCGCCGCGGCCTCGAGCTGATCGCCGAAGCGCTGCTCGAGCGCGAGACGATCGACGGCCCCGAAGTCGCCCGACTGATCCAGCAGGGTCTGATCGAGGAAGGCAGCGACGAACAGGTCGACGCCAACGTCCTCGGCTCCCCCGACTGACCCTGCCGA
>CAXAWD010000083.1:0-10973 GCA_963972325.1 uncultured Acidimicrobiaceae bacterium | reverse complement strand
TCGAGTTCGGGCCGGTACTCGGCACGCACGAAGCTGCCGACGAGGGCTCCGAGGGCTCCGAGCCCGCCGACGCCGATCGCGAGGCGGCGGGCCCGATCGTCGACGGCGCCGAGGAGGAGGCCGATCACGGCGGCACAGACGCCGATCAGGAGCGGGAGCCAGACCCAGTAGCCGAACTTGACGAGACCCTCGGCGTCGGCATCGCTGGAGTAGCGCGTCACCCGGTTGCCGCTGATCAGGACGCCGATCAGGAAGCCGGACAGGCCGAACGCCAGCGCGGTGAACGTGCGCCAGTTCTGCTTGACCTGATTGAAGATCAGGTTGGCCCCGATCCACACCCCAGCGCTGGCCCCGACCGCGACGAGCACGGTGACGATGGTCGACAACAGCTTGGAAAGAGTTTCCCCCATGATGCAACCCCCTTGAGGTCAATCTAGAACGAGAAAGGGCACCGGCACCAACGTGCCGGTGCCCTTTCGGGTTATCGCAGTGTCAGATCGTGTCGCTGGCTCAGCCGGCGGGCCACGATGCTTCGATGGTGTCGGCCGCTTCCTGGGCGGTGATGTCACCGTTGACGGCCGAGGTGCCCTCGGTCCAGAAGCTGCCGGCGCCGACGTCGGCGGGCATCAGGTCGGAGGCGTCGAACCGGACGATCGCGCTCTCGGCGAGAATGTCGAGGAACGACTGCTCGAGCGGCTGGTACACCGACGGGTCCTGGCCGTTGACGGCGGACAGGAAGCCGGAGAGGGCGTCGCCGCCACCCTTGAGCGCCTGCTGGGCCTTCTGACGGGCTTCGGCGTAGTCGGGCGTCGCCATGTAGGCGAGGAGCTCGTGGACCTCGGGACGGTCGTTGAAGGCCGCCGCCAGGGTCCCGGCACCGAGCACCGGCTTCGTGCCGTCGATGTCGGGGAAGTAGAACACGTCGACCGCGTCCTCGGAGCCGTCGGCGAACGCCGTGCCCTCGGGGATGAACGCCGAGTAGAACGACGCCTGGCGGTGCATGTAGCAGTCACCGTTGACGAGCGGGCCACCGTTGTCCTGGAACGCCGTGGCGGCGATGGTGCCGCTGTTGGCGTAGACGTTGTCCTCGGTCCAGAGGTCGAGCACGGTCTGCATCGACTCGACGATGCGCTCGTCGTTGAACGGGATCTCGTGGCTCACCCACTGGTCGTAGACCTCGGGGCCGTGCTGGCGCAGGACCATGTCCTCGACCCAGTCGGTGTAGGTCCAACCCGTCGCCTGACCGGACTCGATGCCCACGCAGAGCGGCTTCGGGCCGCCGTCGGCGAGCATCTGGTCGATCAGCGCGGTGAACTCGTCGAAGGTCTCGGGAACGGTGTACCCGGCCTCTTCGAAGCGTGTCGGCTGGTACCAGACGAGCGACTTGAGGTCGGACTTGACCGGGACGCCGACCTGCGTGCCGTCGACGTTGCCGAAGACGGTCCAGGCCTCGGACCAGTTGTCGGCCGTGGCGGTGGCGGCGACGTCGGCCAGCGGCACGACATCCCCGTCGCGGGCGAACTCGGCGAGCTTGCCGGGCTGCGGGAAGATCGAGATGTCGGGCGGGTTGCCGCCGGCGACCTGCACGTTGATGTTCGCTTCCCAGTTGGCGTCGCCGAGGTACACGACCTCGACGCCGTTCTCGTCGCCCCACGCGCCCAGGACTTCCTGGATCGAGCCGGCTTCGGACTCGTCGCGCTCGGGGCCGGTGATGATGATGGCGTCGTCGGACGCCTCGGGCAGCTCGCCGCCCTCGGGCACCGTGGCGGGAGCACCGCTTTCACCACTGTCGTCGGACATGTCGTCGGACGCCTCGTCGGACGCCTCGTCGCCGGTGGCCTCGTCGGCCGTGTCGGCCGGCGGCTCGGCCGTGTCGTCGTCGCTGTCGCCGCACGCGGCGGCGACCAGCGAGATGGCCAGCACGGGTGCCAGCACCTTGATTCGACGTGAAATCATTGGTTCTCCCCTCGAGACGGGTGGGGGACCCCACCCGTCAATACGTTTGTCGTTGATCCGGTGTTCACGGAGCCGCAGACCGAGGCCTGCGACGCACAGCGTGCCATGAAAACGCTTACAGGTCAAGATCGGCCGGCCGGGTGCCGGCCTGCCGTCAGCCGCCCGACGACGCGCCGGCCCGACCGATGATCGAGTCGGCCAGCAGTCGGGCCGGCCTCGCCGACGGGGCGGCGCCGCGCCAGACGATTCGAACCGGTTGCACGATCGGGACCGACCGGATCGGGACCTCGGAGAGCCGGCCGGTCGCCAGGTCCCGCTCGACCCGGCAGCGGGGGAGGAAGCCGATACCGGCGCCGTTGGCGACCGCGATCCGGACGGCCGCCGTGCTGTCGACCTCGATGTGTTCGCCGACGGCGCCGAGCTCGTGGGCCGCGAACGCGCTCTCCACGACGTCACGGGTGCCGGACCCGAGCCGCGTCAAGACCATCGTCGACGACACGATCTGGGTCGGGGTGAGCGACCGGCGACGATCGGCCCAGCGGTGTGACCTTCCGACGACGGCGACGAGCTCCTCGGACGCGACCACCTGGGAACGAAGGCCGACCGGAGCATCGGGTCCCTCGACGAAGCCGAGCGAGACGTCGCCGGATCGCACCGCCTGGGCCACACGCAAGGTGTCCAGTTCGACGACGTCGACGCGCACGTCGTGGAACGGGAGTTCCGACGTCCACTCGGGCAGACGGTGCTCGGCGACGTGGCGGGTCGAGGCGATCCGGAGGTGGGTCTCGTCGTCGCGCAGCGATGCCGCGCGGTCGGTCAGGGCTCCGGCGGCGACGAGCAGCTCGGCACACGCTGGCGCGAGCCGCACGCCGCTGTGTGTCGCCGTCGAGCCCGTCGGGCTTCGTTCGAGGAGTGCGACGCCGAGCCGTCGTTCGAGCTTCTGCAGCTTGCTGGTGGCCGACGGCTGGGTGATCGAGTGGCGCGCGGCGGCTTTCGAGACGCTGCCGAGTTCGACGACGGAGAGGAACAGTCGGACGGCGGCGAGGTCGACGCCGTCGTTGCCGAGCGGCGGCATCGGCCCGCTACCGCGTCGGGCCGGCGATCGCCGGTGCAGGGGAGGTCACGGCAACGGTTCGCCCATCGAAGCCTGGACCAGGGCGTAGACGTCGGACCGGTCGAGGGTGACATCGAGGGCGCGCATCGTGTCGACGATGCGCTCGGGGCGTTGGGTGCCGATGATCGGAATCGGTGCGCACGGGTGTGCGAGCACGAACGCGATCGCGACGTGTGACCGGTCGACGTTCTCGCGTTCGGCGATGCGATCGAGGGCCGCGAGCAGGTCGGGTTCGACACCCTCGCCCGTCGCGAGTCGACCGCCGGCGAGCGGGCTCCACGCCAGGGGGACCAGGCCGACTTCGGCGCAGTGGTCGAACGTGCCGTCGAACATCGGCTGGAGTGCGAGCAGCGAGTACTCGGGCTGCACCGTGGCCAGCGGGAACGGCAGATGTGCCTGCAGCGCAGCGGTCTGGGCGGCCGTGTGATTGGACACACCGACCTCGCGGATCTTGCCGGCGTCGCGGAGAGCCGTCAGCGTCGCGGCGACGTCGGCCGGGTGGCTGTACATGTCGGGTCGATGGATCTGGTAGAGGTCGATCGTGTCGACCGCGAGGCGGCGCAGCGAGTCGTGGCACGCGGTGGTCAGCCACTCGGCCGACGAGTCGTACGGCGTGGGTGGGCGGATACCTCCCTTGGTGGCGAGCACCATGCGGTCGCGGAGATGCGGGGCGTCGGTCAGCACGCGTCCGAGGAGCGCCTCGACTTCGCCGAAGCCTGTACCGCCCCAGTCGAGGCCGTACACGTCGGCGGTGTCGATCAGGTTCATGCCGGCGTCGAGCGCGGTCTCGATGAGGCCACGGGCGGTCGCCAGGTCGTCGGTGGTGTACCGCCACTGACCGTACGAGATCGGACCGACCTCGCCGAGCGATCCGATGGTGCGGTTGGAGGAATGGATGAGCGAGGTCACGACGCCGATGGTAGCGAGGCGCGGGACGGCACTCGACCCATCGGCCAAGATTCTTACTGTCATAGACAACAACTATGACGTGTGAGCCAGAACGCGTTGGTCGCCCGGCTCCGCGTCTGATTGAGTGGCTCCCATGAGTGCGGCAACCCCACCGGTTCGATACGGCGTGATCGGCACCGGGATGATGGGTGTCGAACACATCGAGAACGTGATGGCCCTCGACGATGGCGTCGTGACCGCGATCAGCGACACTCACTCCGATTCGAGGGCCAAGGGGGCCATGGCCGCCGGTCAGCACGTCACCGTGTTCGATGATCACCGGGACCTGTTGGCGAGCGGACTGTGCGACGCCGTGGTGATCGCCACCCCCAACCACACGCACGTCGACGTGTTGCCCGACGCGCTCGCCACACCGGTGCACGTGATGATCGAGAAGCCGCTGTGCACGACGGTCGCCGATTGTGAGCGGATCCTCGACCTGGCCGCGAAACGACCTTCCGAGTGGATCACGTGGATGGCGATGGAGTACCGCTACATGCCCGCCGCCGCCGACCTGATCGCGCGGGTCCACGACGGGGCTGTGGGCCGCCCCCGCATGGTCGCGATCCGCGAACACCGGTTCCCGTTCCTCGTCAAGGTCGACAACTGGAATCGCTTCAGCGAGAACACCGGGGGCACGCTCGTCGAAAAGACGTGTCACTTCTTCGACCTGATGAACCTGATCCTGCAGGAACGCCCGACCAGGGTGATGGCATCCGGCGCGCAGGACGTCAACCACCTCGACGAGGACTACGACGGACACACCCCCGATGTCCTCGACAACGCGTACGTGATCGTCGACTACCCCAGCGGCGCCCGTGCGCTCCTCGACCTCTGCATGTTCGCCGACGCGACCGACGAGCAGGAGGAGATGTCGGTGGTCGGTGAACTCGGCAAGGTCGAGGCTCGTCTGCCGTCGGGCACCGTGCACGTCGGCCGCCGCGGCGAGCACTGGATCGGCGACGTCGAGAAGTACGTCGCGACCGACGACCGGATCGCCTTCGAGGGCTTTCACCACGGTTCGAGCTACCTCGAACACGCCGAGTTCATCGAGGCGATCCGTACCGGCGGGCAGCCGGCGGTCACGTTGGCCGACGGTTACTGGGCGGTCGCGGTGGGTGCCGCGGCCCACCGCAGCATCGAACTCGGCCGGCCGGTCGAGCTCGCGGAGATCATGAGTTCAGAACACGCCGGCGCATCCGCGTCGGCCGACGACGACGTCACGACCGGAGGAACGGCCCGATGAGTGTGGAAATGTCATGGTTCAGCGCCCTGTGCGACGACGACTACGAGTTCCTGGGCGTGCCCGATCCCGCCCTGAAGAGCTCGTGGGAGCACTGCCGCAACATCGTGCTCACCGCGGACCGGTACGGGTTCGACAACGTGCTCCTGCCGTCCGGCTACGCGCTCGGGATCGACAACACCACCTTCGCGGCCGGCATGGCGCCCATGACGTCGCTCCGCATGCTGCTCGCGGTGCGCTGCGGCGAACTCGTGGTGCCCCAACTCGCCCGCCAGCTGGCGACGCTCGACCAGATGATGGGCGGACGGCTGACCGTCAACATCATCTCCTCCGAGATGCCCGGCGAGCAGCTCGACAGCGAGTCGCGCTACCGCCGTTCGACCGAGGTGATGTACGCGTTGCGCAAGCTCCTCGACGGTGAGGCGATCGACTTCCACGGCGACTTCGTCGACCTGACGGTCGAGCCGCCCCGCGTCGGCACCGTCAGCGGCCGCAGCCCGCTGTTCTACTTCGGTGGCCTGTCGCCGGCGGCGCGCGAGTGCGCCGCCGCCGGGGCCGACGTGTTCCTCATGTGGCCCGACACGACCGAGAAGATGCTCGCGGTCAAGGACGACATGGATGCCCGCGCCGCGGCGAAGGGTCGGACGCTGCGCTACGGCTGGCGCTCCCACGTGATCGTCCGCGAGACCGAGGACGAGGCCCGCGCCGCCGCCTCGCGGTTGCTGTCGAAGCTCGACGTCGAGACCGGCGAGCAGATCCGCAAGCGCTCGCTCGATTCCACCTCGGCGGGGGTCGCCAACCAGGCCGCCCTCCGCGAGTCCGCCGACGACGAGGGGTACGTCGAGCGGCATCTGTGGACGGGGGTCGGGCGTGCGAGGTCGGGTGCCGGCGCCGCGATCGTCGGTGACCCCGATCAGGTGCTCGGCAAGATCCAGGAGCTGACCGAAGCCGGGATCGAGGCGTTCATCCTCTCCGGCTACCCGCACGCGGCCGAGTGCGACCTGTTCGCCCGGCACGTGCTGCCACGGATCGACCACGGACGGTTGGAGTTCGAACCGGATCCGGTCGTCGTGGACTGACTTGTCCCGCCTCCAGACCCCCCGACGCACGCCGGCAACGACCGGCGGGGCCCCCGACTGCCGGTGTGCTCGACCGCGCCCCGGGTGTCCTGGTCGTCGCCGCGGTGGCGGTCGTGGCCACGCTCGTCGCCGGGCTGTCGTCGTCGGTGTCACCGCTGGTGGCTGGCGTCGTCCTGGGTGCCGTGATCGCGAACACGGTGCCGGTGCCCGAGCAACTCTCGTCGGGCATCACGTTCTGTGCGCGTTCGGTACTCCGCGCCGGCATCGTTCTGCTCGGACTGCGGCTCTCGTTGGGCGACCTGGCCGGGCTCGGCGTCGACGGTCTCGTCGTCGTCGCCGGTGTGGTCACCATCACGTTCCTCGGCACCCAGTGGCTCGCCCGACGGCTCGGCATCGGCCGCGACCTGGGACTGCTGGTGGCGACCGGGTATTCGATCTGTGGCGCCTCCGCGATCGCTGCGATGGACGGCGTGGTCGGCGCCGACGAGGAGGAGACGGCCTACGCAATCACCCTGGTGACGCTGTGCGGCACGCTGTCGATCGCGGTGCTCCCCCTGATCGCCGGGGCGATCGATCTCACGGGCGCAGCGTTCGGCACGTGGGTGGGCGGCGCCGTCCACGACGTCGGCCAGGTCGTCGCGACCGCCAGCCAGGACGGCGACCGAGCGCTCGAGGCCGCCACCGTCGTCAAACTGACGCGGGTCGTCTTGTTGGCACCGCTCGTGGCGATCGTGGCGCTCCGACGCCGGTCGTCGGCACCCGAGATCGGACCGGAGGCGTCGCATCCGCCGCTGCTCCCGTTGTTCGTGATCGGCTTCCTGGGCGCGATCGTGGTGCGATCGACCGGGGTGTTCGACGACCGAACGCTCGGGTGGGCGGGCGACCTCGAGAAGTTGCTGCTGACCGTTGCCCTCGTGGGTCTCGGCTTCGGCGTCCGCATCGCGAAGATGCGCCGACTCGGCGGTCGGCCGCTCGGCCTCGGGATGATCGCGTGGGTGCTGGTCGCCGGCACCGCGTACGCCGGCACGGCGCTCGTCTCCTGACCGCTCGCATGGCAGTGTTGCGCCATGCATGCAGCTCCACCTCCCGAGCGGACCGACCGCACGGTCGCCGATCTGAGTCTCGACGAGAAGGCCGCCCTGTCGGCCGGTTCCGGCTTCTTCACGTTCTCCGGGGTGCCGCGGCTCGGCATCCCGAACTGGGGAACGACCGACGGCCCGAACGGCGCGCGGGGCTCGTCGTTCCTCGGGTCGGGTGACTCGAAGGCGACATGCATCCCGTCCGGCTCGGCACTCGGCGCCACGTGGAACCCGGATCTGGTCGAGGAACTCGGTGTGGTGCTCGGACGCGAGACCCGCACGAAGCAGGCCCGGGTGCTGCTGGCGCCCACGGTCAACCTGCACCGTTCGCCGCTGGCCGGCCGGAACTTCGAGTGCTTCTCCGAGGACCCGTTGCTCAGCGGCAAGCTCGCCGCCGCGTACATCCGCGGCGTGCAGTCGCAGGGCGTGGTCACGACCGTCAAACACTTCGTCGGCAACGAGTGCGAGACCGACCGATACACCAGCAACTCGATCATCGACGAGCGGGCGCTGCGCGAGCTCTACCTGGTGCCGTTCGAACTCGCGGTGAAGGAGGGCGGCACGCTCGGCATCATGACCGCGTACAACCGCCTCAACGGGGCGTACTGCAACGACCAGGCGTGGCTGCTCACCGACCTGCTCCGCGGCGAGTGGGGGTTCGAGGGGTTCGTCACGACCGACTGGCTCGCCGGCGCGGACACCGTGCTCGCCGCAGCAGCCGGACTCGACATCGAGATGCCGGCCGGCAACCGCGCCTTCGGTACGACCCTCGCCGAGGCGGTCCGCGACGGGCGGGTTCCCGAGGAAGCGGTCGACGCGATCGCGACCCGACTGCTCGGCGCGTTCGAACGGATCGGCGCCTGGCACGACGAACCCGGTGTCGAGCAGTCGATCGACGTACCGGAGCATCGTGCCGCCGCTCGGCGAGCAGCGGCCGAGGCGATGGTGCTGCTCCGCAACGATCCCGTCGCCGGTCGCCCCGTGCTGCCCCTCGACGTCGACGCGGTCGGCTCGATCGCGATCATCGGCCCGAACGCCGCCCGCGCCCAGGTGATGGGCGGCGGTTCGGCCAACCTACGCCCGTTCCACCGCACCAGCCCGATCGACGAGTTGCAGACGCGGTTGGGCGATCGCGTCGACATCACGTTCGAGCCCGGGTGCCTGATCGACAAGTCGGCACCGCTGCTCAGCGGGTCGAGCATCGTTTCACCCGACGGTGAACAGGGCTTCCAGGTCGAGATCTTCGACAACGCCGCGTTCGAGGGCGAACCGGCGGCGGTCGTCAACCGCGACACGAGTCGCTTCACCTTCGGCAGCGACCAGCTGCCCGAGTCGGCGAGGGCGGCGTTCTCGGCGCGCGGGACGACGCGCTTCACCACGTCCGCTGCCGGCACCTATCGGTTCGAGGTCACGCAGGTGACGGGGACCCGGGTGCTGCTCGACGGTGAGGTCGTCGTCGACGGCGTGACCGACCCACCGAAGCCCGGCACGGCGTTCTTCGGGTTCGGCGGCAGCGTGCCGCCCGTCGACGTCGAACTCGGGGCCGACTCGACCCACGAACTCGTGATCGAGACGGTGGCGCCCCGCGTGCTGATGTTCGCCGGTGCCGACGTGGGCGTCCGCATGCCGATCGGCGACGACGCGTTCGAGCGTGCGGTCGCGGCTGCGGCGTCGGCCGATGTCGCGATCGTGGTGGTCGGCACGAACGACGACTGGGAGACCGAGGGCGAGGACCGGACGACCCTGGCGCTCCCCGGCGAGCAGGACGCCCTGGCCGCCGCGGTCGTCGCCGCCAACCCGAACACGGTCGTGGTGGTCAACACCGGGTCGCCGGTGCTGATGCCGTGGGCGAACGAGGCTCCCGCCATCGTGCAGTCGTGGTTCGGTGGCCAGGAGATGGCGGCTGCGCTCGTCGACGTGCTCACCGGTGAGGCCGACCCGGGCGGGCGACTGCCCACCACGTTCCCGGCATCGATCCGCCAGACTCCGTCGTACGGCAACTTCCCCGGCGACAACGGCCGGACGCCGTACGCCGAGGGCATCTTCATGGGGTACCGCTGGTACGACGCCCGCGAGATCACCCCGCTGTTCCCGTTCGGCCACGGTGGCTCGTACTCGACGTTCGAGATCGGTGCCCCGTCGCCGTCGGCGTCCACGTTCACGCCCGGCGACACGCTCACGGTCACGGTCGAGGTCACCAATACCGGTGCGCGTCGCGGCAGTGAAGTCGTGCAGTGCTACGTGCGGCCGGCGGCTGCTCGGATCGTGCGCCCCGAGCAGGAACTCAAGGCGTTCGGCAAGGTCACCCTCGGCCCGGGGGAGAGCGGTGTCGTCACCCTCGAACTCGACGACCGATCCTTCGCCTACTGGGATCCGGCGCAGCCCGAGTGGCCCGATGTGCAGGCCCATACGGCCGCCACCTTGCCGCAGTTGCAGGGCATCGATCGACGGACCGAACCGGGGTGGACCGTCGAGTCGGGTACGTACGAGCTGGTGATCGCTCGCTCGTCGGTCGACCCGGTCCACACGGTCTCGATCGACGTCGCCGCCGACTGACATCGCGCCGGAAGCGGCCGCCGGTCAGTTCGTCGGCGTCATGAACTCGCCGAGCACCCGTTCGGACCGTTCGCGCGATCGTTCGAGGCGCCCGCGCTGGCCGGCGCCGATGTCGGTGCGTTCCAGCTCGTCGTCGACCAGTCGGACGACCCAACCGGCATCGTGGTCGACCCAGGTCGGGTGGACCACGATGTTCGTCACGGTCACGGTGCCGCGTTCGTCGACGGTCACGTCGAGCGTGACGACCGCGGCGTCCTGGCTGGCGGCAGGCCATCGGTCGCTCGTCGGCAGGTTCGACAGGATGTTGCCGAGGCCGTACAGGACCCAGGTGTCGTTGACGAGTTCGATCGGCTGGAGCACGTGGGCGTGGTGGCCGACGACGAGGTCGATCGAGCCGTCGATCGTGATCTCGTCGGCGACCTCGCGCTGCCAACCGGTCGGTGCGTGCACGCCCTCGGCACCCCAGTGCATGCTCGCGATCACCACGCCGGCCCCCAGCCTCCTGGCCGCGGTCGCGTCGGCGATGATCCGGTCGGGGTCGATCACCGCCGACCGCCAGTCCTCGCCATCGGGGAACGACAGACCGTTGTAGCTGAACGTGTACGACAGGTGCGACACCGTGATGCCGTCGACGTCGAACACCGAGGGTTCGATCTCGGCCGGGTGGCGGGCCATGCCCGACTGCTCGATGCCGGCGGCCTCGAGTACGTCGACCGTGCGGTCGACACCGTCGGTGCCACGGTCGGCGGCGTGGTTACTGGCCGTGGAACACCGGTCGAACCCGGCGGCGGCGATCGCGTCGACCACCTCGGCCGGCACGCCGTAGAACGGGTTGGTCGAGAGCTCCTCGCCGGCCGGCGCGATCGGGGTCTCCAGGTGGCACACGGCGAGGTCGACGGTGTCGTGGAGGTCGGCCAGACCGGCGAGCATCGGACGGAAGTCGAAGCCGACGTCGGGCTCGTGGTTGTGGGTTGCTCGACGCCACAGCGGGCTGTGGG
>CAXAWD010000082.1:0-10990 GCA_963972325.1 uncultured Acidimicrobiaceae bacterium | reverse complement strand
AGCGATCCACCCGTGGGACCGCCACCTCACGCTGGAGTCGGTGCGCGACGCCCACGCCGTCGGGCTCGCGGTCAACACCTGGACCTGCGACGATCCGGAGCGGATGCGCGAACTGATCGCCTGGGGCGTCGACGGCATCTGCACCAACGTGCCCGATGTGGCGCTCGCGGTGCGCCGCGGGTCGTCAGGCTGATCCCGGAAACACGAGTTGCACCGCGTCGGGGACGTGGTCGAACTCGAGACGCTCGACGTTGCCGAGGTAGTCGCCGTCGAGCTGATACGGGAACGGCTCGTCGTGCGACACCTCCAAACGATCGACGTCGCGCCACTCGACGAGGTCGTCGCTCGTGGTGACGCCGCCGCCTCCCAGCGCCGAGCCGAGGCCCCGAAGGATCGACGAGACCCGCATGGTGCGGAACGTGAGCACCACGAGCCCGCGGTCGAGGGTGGCGGCGGGGGAGAGGTCGAGCGGTCGGTTGCCGAGGTACGTGTACGGATTCGTGTTGAGCACGATCGAGAAGTAGCCGTCGTCGATGACGCCGTGACCGTCGGCCTCGAGTCGGAAGTGAGGCTCGTGGCGGTCGTAGCCCCTCGCCCACGTGCTGACACCCGCCCAGATGAACAGCGGATGGCCGAGCCAACGCTTGAGCGACGCCCGCTGCTCGACCGCCCGGACCACCGCCGCGTCGAAGCCGATACCGGTGTGGAAGCAGAAGAACCGTCCGTTGACACGCCCGAGCCCGATCGGTCGGAGGTCGCCGGCATCCAGGCCATCGGCGAGCAGGTCGGCGGCGGCGACCGGGTCGTTGGGCATCCCGAGTGTGCGGGCGAAGACGTTGGTGGAGCCGCCGGGGAGGACGCCGAGCGCCGAGTCGGTGCCGGCGATGCCGGTGGCGACCTCGTTGAGCGTGCCGTCGCCGCCGTAACCGATCACGACGTCGACGCCGCGTCGTGCCGCGTCGTGTGCGAACCGGGTGGCATGACCCCGCCGGTTGGTCTCGACGACCTCGACGTCGTGCGTGCGAGCCAGGCGACGGTGGACGACCACGGTGTTCCGGGCGGTCACCGACGACGCGAACGAGTTGACCACCAGCAGGATCCGCACGACGCGTGACGGTATCAGCGTGACGAAAGACCCCGAGCGCTTCGCCGTTTTCTCGCCGTCCAGCTTGGGTGCACAAGTGACCGGTCGGTAGCTTGTGAATCCATGAACGTGATCGTGTGCGTGAAACAGATCCCCGATCCGGCCCAGCCGGGTGAGTTGGATCCCTCCGACAACACCCTGAAGCGCGAGGGCAAACTGATCCTCGACGAATCCGACAGCTATGGCGTCGAGATGGCGCTGCAGCTCGTCGACGCCGCCGGTGGGGGCGAGGTGAGCATCGTCTCGATGGCTCCCAACGGCGAGGTGTCGGGCATGCGCACGGCGCTCGCCATGGGCGCCGCCAAGGGCGTGCTCGTCTCCGACGCCGAACTCGCCGGGTCCGACGCGCTCACCACCGCCAAGGTGCTCGCCGCCGCAGCGCAGAAGCTCGGAGAGGCCGACCTGATCATCGCCGGCACCGAGTCGAGCGACGGTTACACCGGCACCGTGCCCGAGCAGATGGCCGAGGTCATGGGCCTCCCGTCGATCACGTTCGCCAAGAGCGTCACCGTCGAAGGCGGCACGGTCAAGGTCAACCGCCAGACCGAGGCCGGCTACGACGAGGTCGAGTGCCCGACTCCGGCGGTGGTCAGCGTGACCGCCGGCGTGGTCGAGCCCCGCTACCCGAGCTTCAAGGGCATCATGGCCGCCAAGTCCAAGCCGGTCGACACGGTCACGGCTGCCGACCTGGGCGTCACCGCCGTCGGTTGGGCGGGCGCCGGCCAGCAGATCGTCGACGTCGCGCAGGCCCCGGCCCGCGAAGCCGGCGAGGTCGTCGAAGACGACGGCGAAGCACACCTCAAGATCATCGAGTTCCTCGAGGGCCTCAAGGTCATCTGAGCCGAGACGACGACAGGAGATACGACACCATGGGAATCGACAACATCTGGGTCTTCGCCGAAGCGGCCGACGGAGCGCCGACCTCGGCGACCCTCGAACTGCTCACCAAGGCCCGCAGTCTCGGCACCGTTTCGGCGTTCGTCGTCGGTGACGGCGAGAGCATCGCCGCCGCACTCGGCGAGTACGGCGCAGCGAAGGTCTTCTCGACCGGCGACCTCGCGGGCAACCTGCCCGGCGTCGCCGGCGCATCCGCCATGCAGGCCGTGATCGACGGCGGTGACACGCCCGACCTCATCATGTTCCCGCAGAACTACAGCGGTCGCGACGTGATGAGCCGCCTGTCGGTCAAGCTCGACAAGACGGTCCTGACCAACAACATCGACGTCACGGTCGACGGCGACGCGGTCAAGGTCACCACGCCGATCTTCGGTGGCGAGCAGCTCGTCACCACCACGTTCACGTCCGGCGGGCCGTACCTCGCCGCCTTCCGGCCGAAGTCGTTCGAGCCGGCCGCCGGCGACGCCGGTGCGGCCGAGGTCGTCTCGGCCCCCGTGCCCGATCTCGGTGCGACGGGCGGCGCGAAGGTCACCGCCGTGCACGTCGAGGAATCGACCGGTCCGAAGCTCGACGAGGCCGCCGTGGTCGTGTCGGGTGGTCGTGGCCTCGGCGAAGCCGACAAGTTCGCGATGGTCGACGACCTGGCGAAGCTGCTCAAGGGCGCCGCCGGCGCCTCGCGTGCGATCGTCGACGCCGGCTGGGTGCCGTACTCGATGCAGGTCGGCCAGACCGGCAAGGTCGTGAAGCCCAACGTCTACATCGCGGCCGGCATCTCGGGTGCCACGCAGCACATGGTGGGCATGAAGGGCTCGAAGAACATCATCGCGATCAACAAGGACCAGGAGGCGCCGATCTTCGGTGTCGCCGACCTCGGCATCGTGGGCGACGTCCACAAGGTCATGCCCAAGCTCATCGAGGCCCTGTCCAGTCGGGCCGGATAGCCCGCTGGCGGCGTTCCGTCTCGCCGCTCGTTGCCCGGAGGCAACTCGGGCTCACTGCGCCTTGCCAGCGAACTATCCGATCCCGACTGGAAACAAGAAGGGGTCGTGGTTGCTGCGTTGGACGACGGGTCGGCCGGACAACACGAAGGTTCTGTGAACGGGTCGGCGCTTCGGCGCCGGCCCGTTTCGCGTCCGGTCGGCGGTCACCGCTCGCGCCAGACTGGGCGGATGGGCCGTTCGTTCGACACGATCACCGAGCAGATGCGGACGTTCATCGAACGCCAGCACCTGTTCTTCGTCGCCACCGCACCGTCGCACGGCGGACGCGTGAACCTCTCGCCGAAGGGCTACGACTCGTTCCGCGTCATCGACGAGCGACGCGTCGCCTACCTCGATCTCACCGGGAGTGGAGCGGAGACGATCGCCCACCTCCGCCAGAACGGCCGGGTCACGTTCATGTTCTGCGCGTTCGACGGCAGGCCCGACATCGTCCGGCTCTACGGACGTGGCACGGTGCTACGACCCGGCGACGACGGCTTCGACGAGAAGGTCGCGTTGTTCGACGGGTCGGTGGCGACCGCCGGCGCGGTCCGCTCGGTGATCGTCGCCGACATCGACCGGACGTCGAACTCGTGTGGCTACGGGGTGCCGTTCATGGAGTTCGGCGCCGACCGAGACCGGTTGATCGAGTGGGCCGACGGCAAGGACGACGAGGCCCTGCAGACGTACTGGTCGACGAAGAACGCCACCTCGATCGACGGCCTGCCGGCCCTGGACTGACCTCGACGGTCAGCTGACCCGTCAGAGGATCTGGCTGAGGAACAGCTTGGTCCGGTCTTCCTGCGGGTTCGTGAAGAAGTGCTCGGGCGAACCGACCTCGACGATGGCCCCGTCGGCCATGAACACGACCCGGTCGGCCACCTCGCGGGCGAAACCCATCTCGTGGGTCACGCAGATCATCGTCATGCCGTCGTTCGCCAGATCTTGCATGGTGTCGAGCACTTCTTTGACCATCTCGGGGTCGAGCGCGGAGGTGGGCTCGTCGAACAGCACGACCTTGGGCCGCATCGCCAACGTGCGAGCGATCGCCACCCGCTGCTGCTGACCGCCCGACATCTGCCCCGGGTACTTGTTGGCCTGCTGCGGGATCTTCACCCGTTCGAGCAGCTCCATCGCGTGCGCCTCGGCCTCGGCCTTGGGAACCTTGCGGACGTTGCGAGGCGCCAACGTGATGTTCTCCAGCACCGTCAGGTGGGGGAAGAGATTGAACGACTGGAACACCATGCCGGTCTCGCGCCGGATCTCCTGGATGTTACGCACGTCGTCGGACAGCTCGATGCCGTCGACGATGATCCGCCCGCGGTCGTGGCGCTCGAGTCGGTTGATGCAACGGATCAGCGTCGACTTGCCGGAGCCCGACGGCCCGATCACCACCACGACCTCCTGCTTGCCGACCTTCATGTCGATCGACTTGAGCGCGTGGAAGTCGCCGAAGTACTTGTCCATCGCCTCGACCTCGATCATCACCTCCCCGGTGCCGCCCTGAATCTGTGTGGCGTCGGAGTTGACGGTTGCGGTGCTCATGAGTGCGCTCCTGGGTCGTACGTGATGCTGATGGTCATGGCTCGGATGGTTCCGGTGCTGTCGGGCGGCGTGGTCATCGGCCGGTGTCGAGCCGTCGTTCGAGCAGGCGGCTCTCACGCGACATCGTGTAGGAGAAGGCCCAGTAGCCGATGGCGACGAACAACAGGGTCACCGGTGCGAGGCCCTTGCCGAGGAACTGCGGCTGGTTGTTCGCGATCGTCGAGGCACCGAGGAACTCGAGCACCCCGGCGGCGAACAACAGCGACGTGTCCTTGAAGAGCGAGATGAACTGTCCGACCATCGCGGGGATGACGGCGCGAAGTGCCTGCGGGAGGACGATCAGACGCTGCATCGCGCCCGGCGACAGCCCGAGTGCCTGGGCAGCTTCGGTCTGCCCCTTGGCGACTGCCTGGAGCCCTCCGCGTACGATCTCGGCGATGTAGGCGGCGCTGAACCCGCCGATCACCACGATGGCGAGGGTCAGCTGTGTCGGCGTCTCCCAGGCCGGGGGCAGGAACAGCGGCAGGAACACGATCGAGAAGATCAGCAGGGAGATCAGCGGTACGCCGCGTACGAACTCGATGAAGATGACCGATGCGGTCTTGACGACCGGGAGGTCGGATCGACGGCCGAGGGCGAGCAGGACCCCGCCGGGAAGCCCGATCGCGATGCCGGCGACCGCGGTGAAGACACTCACGTGGAAGCCGCCCCAGTCCTTCCAGCCGAACCCCTCGAAGCCGATCGCGGCGATGACGAGGTAGGCGACGATGCCGACCGCGAGCGGAACGAGCCACCGGACCGCCTGCTGGGCTCGCGACGTGGCCGGGTCGCCGCGCCGCAGTTCGGTCGCCGCCCACGCGAACAGCAGCAGACCGACGACGACCCCACCGAATTTCGAGGTGCCGGCGACGACCAGCATCGACGCGATCACGGCGGCGGCGGCGATGAATCCCGCTCGCAACCGGAGCGCGGCCGGTGCGACCCAACCGAGCCACCGCGTCGCGACGGCCAGCAGCACACTCGTGATCACGAGGAGCATCGGCGAGAACGTCTTGGCGAACGACGCGAAGAACACGAGCACGGCGATGATCGGCCAGTACCGGCGAGCCAGCGACCACAGCGACTGCTCGTCGCTCGCGACCCCCTGCAGTAGCGCCTGGTCGTGGTTGCGGCGGGCGTGTGCTCCGCTCCCGAACCCGATCGCGAGGACCAGGAGGTACGCCTGCCCCCACAACCGCCAGAGTTCGTCGTCGGGGAAGCTGCCGATCATGAACACCCGCAGCGTGTCGCGGATGATCGTGAAGTCGATGTCGATGATCCACCGAACGAACAGGTAGCCACACCAGAAGAGGAGTGCACCGACGACGACGGTGATGATCGAGTTCAGCCGCGAGTTGAACAGGTTGGTCTTGAGCCACTCGCCGGCGCTGAGCTTGCTGTGTGGCGGGCGGATCGTGGGTGCGCCGAGCGGCTCCTCGCCGAGGAAGTTCGGGTTGATCTGCTGCTCGGCCATGTCAGCGCCCCACGATCTGGAGTCGACGGTTGATGAAGTTGCCGATCAGTGACAACACCAACGACAGCAGCAGGTACATCAGCATCAGCAACAGCGTGAGCTGAGGTGCCGGGAGCGACTGGCCGTTGAGGTTCTGGATGATCGACGTCGTTTCGGCGAAGCCGATCGCCAGTGCGAGCGACGTGTTCTTCGAGAAGTTGAGGAACTGGTTGATCAGCGGTGGGAACGCGATCCGCATCGCCTGCGGGAGGATCACGAAGCGGTATCGCTGGAATCCGGAGAGCGCCAGCGCCTCCGACGCTTCGACCTGGCCGCGATCGACGGCCTGGATACTGCCGCGGACGATCTCGGCGATGTGGCTGGCGGTGTACAGCACGAGACCGGACACGAGCGCGGCGTACGGCATCTGCATCCAGATGCCGCCGGAGAACTCGCGTCCGTTCTCGCTCAACAGCGGCTTCGAGAACTCGGCAGGGCCGCCGAGTACGACGAAGGCGATCGCCCCGATGACCACGAAGGAGCCACTGGCCCACGCGATGCGATGGTGAGGCGCCCCGGTTGCGATATTCACCCGGGTGCGCCAGATCGCAACGCCGACCGCGACGGCGAGCGCAAGCAACAGGACGAGCCGGAACGACCCGAAGTTGTCGAGCCCGGCCACGGACGGGAATCCGAACCGGCCGTTGTTGAAGACGAGCCAGCCACCGGCGGGACGCCACGACTCGGTCGGGCGGGGGAACGAGGTCAGGTACACGCCCGACCACACGAAGATGATCACCACCAGCGGTGGGATGTTGCGGAAGAACTCGACGTAGGCGGTGGCGAGCTTGCTGAGCAGCCAGTTCGACGACAGTCGGGCGATGCCGATCAGCGTGCCGAGCACGAGCGCCAGCGGGATGCCGACGATGATCGCTCGGATCGTGTTCGTGAAACCGGCGACGAGGGCCTCGGCCACGGTGTCGGCCGGGGTGAGCGGGTTGTCGGCGATGGTGATACCGGCGGGTTGGTCGAGGAAGTCGAAGTTGAGTTTCAACCCGATGCGATCGGTCCTGGTGGTGAAGTTGTTCCACAGGAACCACACCAACGCGACCGTGACCAGTCCGAACACGATCTGGGCCACGACCGCGATGACCTTCGAGTCGCGCCACAGCGGTGCGAGCTGGCCGGTGGCCCGGTCGTATCTCCGCTGCCGGAACACGCTCACGATCTGTCGTGTGAGGCGGACCAGCACGTACCCGATCGTCGCGACGATGCCGATACCCAGCAACCACAAGAGCCCGATCACCATGTCGGTGTCATCGATGGCGAGCAACACCGTTCCCCCTGTACTCAATCTTCGTCCTCCCTGTCCGTCCCGCTCGGGCCCGGTCGGCGACGCCGACCGGGCCCCAGGGTGTCGGCGACGCCGAACCGGCGCTACCGACGTGTGTTCATGTGCCGATCAGCGGAACGGCGGCACGTACTGCAGGCCACCATTGGTCCACAGATCGTTCGGGCTGCCCTCGAGGGTCAGACCGATCGGGCTGAGGTTGCGGGTGAAGATCTCCTCGTAGTTGCCGACCTGCTTGATCACGTTGTAGAACGCGTCGGGAGCGAGTCCGAGACCGAGGTCCTTGGTCGCCTCGTTGCCGTCGGCGTCGACGACCGGCTGGCCGAGGAACGTCAGGATGTTCGAGTCCTCGCTCGTGAGGAAGTCATCGACGTTCTCGGAGGTGATGCCGTACTCCCACGCCTGCACCGTGGCCATCGTGGCCCAGTCGACGATCTGCGCCCACTGGCTGTCACCGTCGGCGACTGCCGGACCCAGCGGCTCCTTCGAGATGATCTCGGCGAGGATGGTGGTCTCCAGGTCCATGCCGGCGGCGAAGGCAGCGAGCTGCGATGCGTCGGACGTCCATGCCTCGCACTGACCGGCTTGGAACGCCGGGTTGAGCTGGTCGTTCGACTCGAACTCCAGCGCCGTCATGTTGAGACCGCGGTCGGTCGACACGGCGTTGAGGTTGGTCAACGTGGTGGTGCCCGTCTGCACGCACACGGTGGCGCCGGCGAGGTCCTCGAGGGTGGTGAACCCCGTGTCGGCGGCGACCATGAATCCCTGACCGTCGTAGAACGTCGTGTGCAGGAACGTGGCCTGCTCGGCACCGTCGCGGCTGGCGGTGCGCGTGGTGTTCCGGATCAGCGTGTCGATCTCACCCGACTGCAGTGTCGGGAACCGCTCGTTGGCCTCGAGCGCACGGATCTCGAACGCAGTGGAGTCGCCGAGCACTGCGGCTGCGACGACCTTGCAGAAGTCGATGTCGAAACCGGAGGCTTCACCGGTGGCGGCATCGATCGTGCCGAAACCGGCCAGGCCGTTGTTGCCGCCGCAGATCAGCGTGCCGCGGTCTTGGACCGCGGCGAGCACGCTGTCGGCCTGCGTGGCGTCGACGGTGTCGTCGCCCGTGTCGCCGCCGGCGTCCGCGGTGTCCTCGGTGGTGTCGTCGACCACGTCGTCGGCGGCATCGTCGTCACCGCCGCAAGCGCTGACGACCAGTGCCAGTGCGGCGAGTGCGCCGGCGGTCTTCTGCCATGTCTTGGTTCTCCCCTTCGGGGTCATACTTCCTCCTGAAAATATGGTGGTGCTCACGCGAAGCGAGCAATGGTGTTCACGCTGTGTGCCGGTCCCACCCGGCGTAGCGATGCAGCGACCCTAACAGGGAGGTGGCCGCGACGGTCACGAGCACGGTCTCGCAACGTGGCATTCACGTGTTCGGTCCTGACGCGGCAGAATGGTGGGATGTCGACACAGGTACCGACCATCTCCACCGTCCGATCGATCCCGAAGGGAGTCGACGCGGTCGGCCTCGCCGTGGGCACGTCCGGCGCCGTGCCGCGCCAGCTCGGGCTGACCCGTGCCGCGATGGAGACGCTCGGCTTCTCCGGCAAGGTCGGCCAGACCCTGGTCGTTCCGGCCAAGGACGGCCCCTCGTTCGTGGCGGTCGGTGTCGGTGACGAATCGACCACCACCACGCTGCGCAACGCCGCGGCCGCCTTCGCCCGGGCGACGGGCTCGGCAGCGACGCTCGCCACCAATCTCGCCGACGACTCCGCCGTCGATGCCGACGCCGCAGCGCAGGCCGTGGTCGAAGGCGTCACGCTCGCCCGGTACCGCTACGTCGGCCAGAAGAACGACACGTCGATCTCCCACCCGGCCGAGTCGCTCGCGCTGGTCGTCGGCGCCAAGGCCGACGCAGCTGCGGCGAAGGGTGCCGCCCGCGCCACCGCTACGGCGCGCAGCGCCATGCTCGCCCGTGAGTTCGCCAACACGCCGCCCAGCCACCTGACCGCACGCAACCTGGCCGACCGGGCGACCGAACTCGCCGCCGAGCACGGCCTGCAGGTCGAGGTCTTCGACCACGACGCGCTCGAGGTGCTCGGGTGCGGCGGCATCCTCGGCGTCAACGCCGGGTCGGTCGAGCCACCCCGAATGGTCAAGCTCACCTACCGCCCCCGCAACCCCAAGGCGCACCTCGCGCTCGTCGGCAAGGGCGTGATGTACGACTCGGGCGGTATCAGCCTCAAGCCGAGCAACCCCAGCCACGCGATGATGAAGATGGACATGTCGGGCGCTGCTGCGGTGCTCGGCGCGATGACCGCGTTGAAGGACGTCGGTTGTCGCAACCGGGTCACCGCCTGGTTGATGTGCACCGACAACATGCCGTCCGGTTCGGCGATGAAGCTCGGCGACGTGCTCCACATCCGCAACGGCAAGACCGTCGAGATCCACAACACCGATGCCGAGGGTCGCCTGATCCTCGCCGACGGGCTCTCGCTCGCCGCCGAGGAATCGCCCGACGCGATCGTCGACATCGCCACGCTCACCGGCGCCGCGATGGCCGCACTCGGCCAGGAGATGGCGGCGGTCATCGGTTCGAACGATTCGCTGATCTCGCAGGTGCAGGCCTCGGCCGAGCAGGTCGACGAGCCGGTGTGGCAGCTCCCCCTTGCGAAGGACCGCTACCGCAAGCTGCTCGACTCGGTGGTCGCCGACATGAAGAACATCGGCGGCTCGTACGCCGGAGCCACCACGGCCGCGATCTTCCTGTCCGAGTTCGTCGGCGACGTGCCGTGGGCCCACCTCGACATCGCGGGCCCGATGGCCGTCGAGAGCGACAGCGGCTGGAAATCGAAGGGCGCCACCGGGTTCGGCACGCGCCTGCTGGTCGACCTCGCCGCCAACTTCAGCCCGGCATGAGTGGGGCGGGGGCCGTGCGGCCGAACTTCGTGTTCGTCATGAGTGACGATCACGCTGCGCACGCGATCTCCGCGTACGGCAGCCGAATCAACCGGACGCCGCAGCTCGACCGCATCGCCGAGGGCGGCATGCGGTTCGATGCGTGTTTCTGCACGAACTCGATCTGCACGCCGAGCCGGGCGTCGATCCTCACCGGCACGTACAACCACGTCAACGGGGTGACCACCCTCGACACGCACATGGACAACCGGCTGCAGACGTTCCCGAAGCTGCTGCAGGCCGCCGGGTACCAGACCGCGATGTTCGGTAAGTGGCACCTCGGGCACGGCCCGGAGCACGACCCGGCCGGTTTCGACACGTGGCGGGTCCTGCCGGGCCAGGGCCACTACCACAACCCGGTGATGCTCGACCACGAGCAGGGCGTCGTCGAGCGCGGTGGTTACGTGACCGACCTGATCACCGACGACTGCCTCGACTGGCTCGATCGTCGCGACCCCGACCGGCCGTTCATGCTGCTGTGTCACCACAAGGCGCCGCATCGCACGTGGGAGCCGGCCCGCGAACACTTCACGATGTACGACGACGTCGACATCCCCGAGCCGGAGACGATGTTCGACGACCACGCGACCCGTGCGGCCGTGGTGCAGGCGATGCGGATGCGACTGCTCGACCTCGAC
>CAXAWD010000081.1:0-11026 GCA_963972325.1 uncultured Acidimicrobiaceae bacterium | reverse complement strand
AGCACCTGGGGCGGGTCGACCGTGAGGTCGACGATCGTGCTCTCGACACCCACCTCGCTGGCGCCGCCGTCCAGGATCAGATCGCGGGCGGGGTCGAGGAACGGGCCGAGGTCGTCGAGCACGTGCTGCGCCGTGGTGGGGCTGACCTTGCCGAACCGGTTCGCCGACGGTGCCGCCAACCCCGAACCGAACCGGGTCAGGAGCGACTGGGCGAGCGGGTGGCTGGGCACCCGGACCCCGCTCGTCCGTAGGCACCCGGTGACGTCGTTGTCGACGTCCGGGTGGCGTGGCACGAGCATGGTCAGCGGGCCGGGCCAGCAGGTCGTCGCCAGCTTCGCCGCCGCGTCCGAGACGTCGGCGGCCCAATCGGGGAGCTGGTCGGCCGAGGCGAGGTGGACGATCAGTGGGTGATCGGTGGGGCGGCCCTTGATCTCGAAGATCCGGGCGACCGCAGCCCGATTCCCGGCGTCGGCCGCGAGCCCGTACACGGTCTCGGTCGGAATCGCCACCACACCGCCGTGGCGCAGGCGCTCGACGGCGAGGTCGAGGTCGTCGGAGATCATCAACCCGGGACCGCGTCGAGGAACTCGAGGGTGGCGTCGATGAAGTCGAACGACTCCGGTGTCGCGAAGTGGTCGGTGCGGCGCAGCGTGACCAGGCGGGCATCGGGGAGTGCGTCGACCAGGTCGTCGGCCGGTAGCACGAAGTCCCGGTCGCCGACGGCGACGAGCGTCGGCACGGTCAGTGCCGCCAGGTCGTCCGGTTGCAGGCGGGCGGACCCGCTCCGGCGCATGATCGCCGCCAGGGCCACCGGGTCGTTGCCGGACTGGTGCGCGTACTGCGCGAACAGCCGGGCGTGGTTGTCGTCGGTGTCGCCCCCGCTCTCGATCGCCGCGACGATGCGTGCGGTCGCCTCCTCGTCGCGCTCGAACACGTTGCGCCCGATGCCGGCCAACACGAGGCGCCGGAAGCGCGACCGGTCGTCGAGGGCGGCGCGGAGCAACGTCATCGCTCCGAGCGAGAACCCGACGGCGTCGACGGGCCCCTCCGGCAACGACTCGACGATGCGGCCGGTGAGGTCGGCGTACGCCTCGCTGTCGTGCGGCTTCGGTGCCGTGCCGTGCCCCAGCAGATCGACGCCGATCACCGGTCGCCCGGCGTCGGCGAGCAGCGCGGTGAACCCGGAACGTTCCCAGGTGGTGGCGAACGAGCCGCCCCAGCCGTGGACGAGCACGATCGGAACGGAACTGGCGTCGACGTCGGTCACGGGATCATCGTATGCGACCGGGTTGCAGCGTTAGCCTGGCGAGGCTCCGAGGAGATGATCCCATGAAGATGTTGCACCCCCAGCCCGCGCACGACCTCACGTACAACGACGTGTTCATGGTGCCGAACCTGTCGTCCGTCGGATCGCGCTTCGGCGTCGACCTGACCACGCCCGACGGCATCGGCACCACGATCCCGCTGGTCGTGGCCAACATGACCGCCGTCGCCGGCCGCCGCATGGCCGAGGTCGTCGCTCGCCGTGGTGGGGTCGCCGTGCTCCCGCAGGACATCCCGCTCGAGGTGATCGAGTCGGTGGTCGGTTGGGTGAAGGCGCGCCACCCGATCTTCGAGACGCCGATCACGCTCGCTCCGACCGACACGGTCGGCGACGCGTTGAGCCTGATCCACAAGCGAGCCCACGGCGCCGTGATCGTCGTGCAGGACGGCCGCCCGATCGGCGTGTTCACCGAACACGACGCCATCGGTTTCGATCGGTTCACGCAGCTGCAGCACGTGATGAGTGCCGAACTCGACACGCTCCCGGCCACCGTCACCCCCGAGGAGGCCTTCGATCGGCTGCACGGCGCACGCCGCACGCTCGCACCAGTGGTCGACGACGACGGCCGCCTCCTCGGCCTGCTCACGAGCACCGGCGCGCTGCGGAGCACGATCTACCGGCCGGCGCTCAACGCCGCCGGCGAGCTCCTCACTTCGGTCGCGATCGGCATCAACGCATCACCGGTCGAACGAGCGGAGAAGCTGCGTGAGATCGGTGTCGACGTGCTCGTGCTCGCCACGGGGCACGGCCACCAGGCCAAGATGCTCGAGGTCGTCGAGGCGGTCAGGGCGGCGTGCCCCGACAGCAAGCTCGTGGCGGGCAACGTCGTGACCACCGAGGGCACCCGTCAGCTGATCGAAGCCGGTGCCGATGTCGTCAAGGTCGGTGTCGGCCCCGGCGCGATGTGCACCACCCGGATGATGACCGGCGTCGGACGCCCGCAGTTCTCCGCCGTGGTCGAATGCTCGGACGAGGCCGCCCGGCTCGGCAAACACATCTGGGCCGACGGCGGTGTCCGGTTCCCGCGAGACGTGGCGCTCGCGCTCGCCGGTGGTTCGGCCAACGTGATGGTCGGCTCCTGGCTCGCAGGCACCCACGAAGCGGCCGCGGACGGCCTGCGCGACACCGACGGCCGGCTCTACAAGGAGAGCTTCGGCATGGCGTCGAACCGAGCGGTCAAGAACCGCACCAAGACCGAGAGCGACCTCGATCGGGCCCGCAAGGAACTGTTCGAGGAAGGCATCAGCACATCGCGGATGTACCTCGACCCGGAGCGCCCGGGCGTCGAGGACATCATCGACCAGATCGTCGCCGGCGTGCGCTCGGCCTGTACCTACGCCGGTGCCGCGACCATCCCCGAGTTCCACGAGCGCGCGGTCGTCGGCGTCCAGAGCCACGCCGGATACGACGAAGGCCGACCGTTGGGGACGTCGTGGTGAACACCGCCGACCACCCCGTGATCGCGATCGACGGGCCTGCCGGAGCGGGCAAGAGTACGGTCGGGCGTGCGCTCGCCGATCGGCTCGGGGTCCGGTACCTCGACACCGGCGCGATGTATCGGGCGATGACGTTCGCGGCTCAGCAGCGCGGCGTGGTCGAAGGCGACCTCGACGGTGTGGCCGAGATGGCCCCCACGGTCGAGATGACGTTCGTCGACGGCGTCGTCACCGTCGACGGCGTCGACGCCACCACGGCGATCCGCGGCCGAGAGGTCACCGAGGCGGTGTCGCAGATCTCCGCCAACCCGGCTGTGCGACAGGTACTGGTCGAGCGCCAGCGTGCGTGGGTCGCCGAGCACGGAGGTGGCGTGGTCGAGGGGCGCGACATCGGCACGGTCGTGTTCCCCGACGCCGATCTCAAGCTGTACATCACGGCGTCACCTCGGGTGCGGGCAGAGCGCCGGGTACGAGAGCTCGGAGGCGACGTCTCGGACGTGGAGGCGTCGATCATCAAGCGAGACCGGGTCGACTCGTCGCGAGCCCACAGTCCGCTCGCCGAGGCCGCCGACGCCGTGATCGTCGACACGACGGGTATGTCGATCGACGAGGTCGTCGCCCACATCGTGGAGATGCTGGCGTGAGCGCCCCCGACACGTTCCTGGCCGGCAACGGCCTCGGCAGTCGAGTGGCCTATCAGGTCGGTCGGGCGATCGTGATCCCGCTGATGCGGCTGTACACCCGCATGACCATCAACGGTCGTGAACACATCCCCAAGTCCGGGGCATTCGTGCTGGCACCGGTGCACCGGTCGTATCCCGACACACCGATCGCCGGGTGTGTGACCCGTCGCCGGCTCCGGTTCATGGGCAAGGACAGCATGTGGAAGAACCGGCAGTTCGGCTGGGTCCTGTCGGCGTTCGGAGCGTTCCCCGTCACACGCGGCACCGCCGACCGTGAGGCGCTCCGGCGGGCCATCCAGGTGTTGGAGGCCGGCGACCCGCTCGTGCTGTTCCCCGAGGGCGAACGCAAGCAGGGGCCAGTGGTGCAACCGCTGTTCGACGGTGCCGTCTACATCGCGATCAAGGCCGGCGTGCCGATCGTCCCGGTCGGCATCGGCGGCTCCGAACGGGTGATGCCGAAGCAGGCCAAGTTCGTCTACCCGCGCAAGGTGCACGTCGAGGTCGGTCCGCCGATCCCCGCCCCGGTGGCGCCCGAGGGCGGCCGCCTGTCGCGCACGGTCTACAAGGAGCATTCGGCGAAGCTGCATGCCGAGCTCCAACGCCTGTTCGACGAGGCGATGACCCACGTGCCCTGGGACTACCCGCTCGACTGATCGGACGGGGTCCGACCCCCTCGATCAGAGTTCGAACGACGCCCGGAGGGCAGCGGCGAGGGAGGCGGGGTCGGCCGTGCCGCACAGCTCGCGTGCCGAGTGCATCGAGAGCTGTGGGACGCCGACGTCGACGGTGTCGATACCCAGGCGCGTCGCCGTGAGCGGGCCGATCGTCGAACCACACGGCATGTTGTTCCGCGACACGAACGTCTGGAACGGCACGTCGGCCGCCTCGCACGCCCGCCTGAACGCAGCCGCGGTCGCCGATGACGTGGCGTAGCGCTGGTTGCTGTTGATCTTGATCGCCGGGCCGGCGTTGAGGACCGGGTAGTGCTCGGGGTCGTGTCGGTCGGTGTAGTTGGGGTGGATCGCGTGGGCGTTGTCGGCGGAGATGCAGCTCGACGTCGCGAGCGACCGGAGCAGTGCGTCCCGGTCGCCGCCGCGGGCCGTGACGTGTCGTTCGAGCGCCCGCTCCAGCAACGGGCCACCGGCGCCGGTGGTGGACGACGATCCGACCTCCTCGTGATCGTTCAACACGATCATCGACACGGCGTCGGATGGCTCGGCTCCGACGAGCGCGTCGATCGCCGCCCAGCACGACAGCAAGTTGTCCAGTCGGCCGCTCGCCAGCATCGAGCGGTCCGCCCCGATGACGGCCGCCGGCTGGACGTCGTACAGGCACAACTCCCAGAACGCGGGCAGGTCGGTACCGGCCTGCTCGGCGATCCACTGGGCGAACTCGCCGGGCCCGGTCGTGCCAACGCCCCACACGGGTCGCAGATGCTGCTGCGGGTCGAGCTTCAACCCCTCGGCGTTGACCCCGCGGTCGAGGTGAACGGCGAGCTGGGGCACGCGGGCGATCGGCTCGGCGACGTCGACGAGCACGTGGCTGCCGTCTGCCATCGTCAGGCGCCCGGCCACCCCGAGATCGCGGTCGAGCCACGAGTTGTTGAGGATGCCGCCGTACACCTCGACGTTCAGTTGCTTCCAGCTGCTCTGGGCCTGGTCGGGGTACGGCTTGACGCGGAGGCAGGGTGAGTCGGTGTGTGCGCCGGCGAGTCGGAACGGAGCGTCGGCGGTGACCCCGTCGGGGACACGCCAGGCCACGACGCCGCCGTCGCGTCGGACGAAGCCGTCGGTCGGCAGGTCGGTCCAGTCGGCGCCGTCGACGACCTCGGTGAAGCCGGCGGTGGTCAGCCGGTCGGCCGCCGTCGAGGCGGCGTGGAACGGAGACGGCGATGAGTCGAGATAGGAGCGGAGGTCGTCGAGCATGATGGTCAACCCTTCTGGAACAGGCCCATCGGTAGGCCGGTGTTGCGGAGGTGTGAGGTCTCGTTGATGGTGACGACCGACCGGACGCCCGACCGCGAGGCTGCGATCCGGTGAATCGACGTGTAGTTGGGATAGAAGAAGCCCGGGCCGTCGGTCGAGATGCCGAGCACGTCGGCGAGCACGAGGTTGATGACACCACCATGGCAGGTCACGGCGATCGTCTCGCCGGGGTGATCGGCGATCATCCGATCGATCGCGCCGCGGACCCGCTCGTCGAACCCGTCGTCGGGGTCGTTGCCGCCCCACACGTCGCTGGTCGGGTCGTGGAATCGTGGGTCCCCGGCCGCCTTCAATTCCTCCATCGGGATGTAGGACGACGCGTGCCGGTCGAACTCGGCGACGTCGTCGATCACGACGGGGACGAGGCCGAGGCGGCCGGCCAGCGGTGCCGCCGTCTGCACGGCACGCCGGAGCGGACTCGTGTACACGGCCACGATCGGCTCGCCGGAGAGGTATTCGGCGAGCAGTTCGGCCTGCCGGTGACCGTCGTCGGTCAGCTCCGGATCGGCGGGACCGGTCGCCAACTCTCGACGCTCCGGTAAGCCGTGTCGCACCAGGATGAGTTCCACTGCTGCTAGATAAGCAGGTATGACCAGGCGCACGAAGATCGTGGCAACCATCGGCCCCGCCAGCGACTCACCGGAGGCGCTTCGCAGCCTGATGCTCGCCGGCATGAACGTCGTTCGCCTGAACCTCAGCCACGGCGACGTCGACGAGCACCTCGAACGGCTCCGTCGCGTCCGTGAAGCGGCGGCCGAACTCGACTTGCCGATCGGCGTGCTGGCCGACCTCCCGGGGCCGAAGGTGCGGGCGGGCAAGTTCCCCGAGGGTGGCGTCGAACTGGTGGCGGGCGCGTACCTCCACCTGAAGCCCGGCGACCTTCCGAGCGGTGCCGGCACGATCTGGGTCGACTACGACACGCTGCTCACCGATGTGGCGGTCGGCGACCGGATCATCCTCGGCGACGGTGCGATCTGTATGCGGATCGAGGCCGTGTCCGAGTCACACGCCACTGCGATCGTGGAGACCGGCGGTCGAACCCAGGGGAGCCCGGGGGTGCACCTGCCCTCCGAACGGCTCAGCCTGACCACGCCGACGGACGAGGATCTCGAGCTCGCCCGGACCATGACCGAAGCCGGGGTCGAGTTCCTGGCGGTGTCGTTCGTCCGACGGGCCGACGACGTCCGGCAGGTGCGCGACGTCGTCGGGCCTTCGGTGAGTCTGGTCTCGAAGATCGAGACGGGTGCCGCCCTGGCCGACCTCGCGGAACTGATGGCGGTATCCGACGCGATCATGGTGGCCCGCGGCGATCTCGGCATCGACTGCCCGCTCGAAGACGTGCCGCACCTCCAGAAGTCGATCATCCGGCAGTGCGTCGAGTACGGCCTGCCGGTGATCACCGCCACCCAGGTGATGGAGTCGATGGTCAGCGCTCCGTCGCCGACCCGGGCCGAGGTGTCCGACATCGCCAACGCGGTGTTCGACGGCACCGACGCTCTCATGTTGTCGGGCGAGACTGCGATCGGGCACGATCCCGCCCTCGTCGTCGAGACGATGGCCACGGTCGCCGAACGGGCCGAGGCCGAGGCGAGTTATCGGGCCTGGGCTTCTCGGCTCGGGCGGATCCAGCGCGAGAAGTGGGACTCGCTCGACGATCGGATCACCGCGGCGGTCACCCACGCGGCGTCCGAGGCGGCGGTCGACATCGACGCCACGGCGATCCTGTGCTGCACCGACAGTGGCCGCACCGCGCGGGCGATGGCACGATTCAGGCCCGAGATGGAGTTGGTCGCGCTGTCGCAGAACGTGCGTACCGTCAACACGCTGTCGTTGTCCTGGGGGGTGGGGCCGTTGCTGGTCGAGCCATCGGGGAGCACGTCCGACATGGTTGCGGCGGCGGTGGCGAAATCGCTCGAGCACGGGCGCATCCGGTCGGGCGACAACGCGCTCGTGCTCGTCGGGTCTCCCGACCGCGACGCCACCACGGCGGCCAACGTGATGCGGGTCGTGACGGTTCGTTGAGCGAGATCTGGGCGACCACGACCGGGACACCCGACGGGCCCCACATCACCTTGATCCACGGCTCGCTCGACCGTTCGGCCGGCCTGCTCAAGCTGAGCCGGCGGCTCGCCGACCGGTACCGGGTGACGCGCTACGACCGTCGCGGGTACGGGCGATCGTTCCCGAGCGATGGTCCGTTCGGGATCGATCAGCAGGTCGACGACCTAAGTGCGGTCCTGGATGGCGTGACCGGTCGCGAGCGGCCCCGGGTGCTGGTCGGGCACAGCTTCGGTGGCAATGTCGCGCTCGCGCTCGCCCAGCGGGCGCCCGAACTCGTCGACGGGGTCGTGACCTACGAGACCCCGCTGTCGTGGCGGTCGTGGTGGCCGGGTGACTCCGCCGGCGGTGATGCCGTGGCGTGGAAGGCCGACCCGGCCGAGGCGGCCGAGCGGTTCATGCGTCGGCTGATCGGCGACGATCGGTGGGATCGGTTGCCGGCGTCGACCAGGGCAGCGCGACGGGCCGAGGGGCCGGCGATGGTCGGCGAGCTACTCGACCTCCGGGCCCGCCCGGCGTGGTCGCCGGAGCTGATCGAGGTACCGGTGCTCGCGATGTACGGCGAGCACGGTCGTCCGTACCATCGTCGCGCCGCCGAAGCGATCGCGGCAGAGGTTCCCGACGGCGAGGTCGGCGAGTTGGCCGGCGCCCGCCACCCGGGCCCGAACACCCACCCCGATGCGATGGCCGCCGTCGTGCGGGCCTTCATCGAGCGTCGGGTCACACCGACGACGCCAGGGTGAGCCCCACGGCTGCGGTCGCCGCGCAGGCGGCGAGCGTGACGGTGCCCGTCATCCCGAACGTCTCGTAGAGCTGCCCGCTCGCGACCACGGCGCTCGCCCGGCTCACGGTGCCGCACGCGTTGCTGATTCCGATCGCCCGACCGCGGGCTCGCGGCGCCGCTTCGCTCACCAACGTCAGGGACGACACGAACCCGAACTCGAAACCGGTCAGGAACACGAGGAGCCCGGTGATGGCGAGCGTGCGCGACTCGCCGGCGGCGAGCATGACGCCGAGCCCCGTGAGCAGACCGGCGAGACCGATCAGCACCGACCGCCGCGCACCGATGCGATCGCCGACGGTGGCGACACCGGTGGACGATGCGAGTTCGACCGCCCCGAAGCCGGCGGCGACGACGCCGAGCCCACCGGTCGAGACGCCGTAGGCGTCGTCGAGCCAGGCGCCGACGACCACGAACGTGCCCAGACCGGCGGCCGCGGTGGTCGCCGACGCGAGCATCGGGAACCATGCCGAACGGGGGAGTGGCTCACGTGCCGGTTCGATGCCGTCGTCGTGATGCGTCGAGCCGCGGGGAACGAACCTGATCACTGCGGCAGCGGCGACGAGTGCGGCGAGCGCCAGTGCGACGAAGGGGCCTCGCCATCCGAACAGGTGGATCAGCCAGGCGAGGATCGGTGCTCCGATCAGCAGCGCGACGGCCCACGACATCTCGAACACGCCGATCGCCCGGCCCCTGGCCGCGAAGGCGACCCGGTGACCGATCCACGTGTGTCCGGCGACGGTGAGGTTGCTCACGCCGAGGATCAAGACGACGAACGCCACCGCGAAACTGGGCACCGTGCCGATCAGCGCGATGAGCGACGACGCGGAGACGGCCCCGAGTCCGAACAGGAACACCCGGCGCTCGTGTCCACGGTCGAGGAACGGGCCGGTCGCGATGGTGCTCAGACCGGCGAGCTCGGACACGCCCATGATGCCGGTGAGGGTGCCGGTGGTGGTGGAGAAGGCTCGTTCGAGGGTGGTCAGGAACGGACTGACCCACCGCAACGCCGTATTCGAGACGACCTTGGCCCCGGTGAGGACTCCGAGCTGTGTTCGACGCGATCGCGGCTCAGCCGCCACGCTCACGAGTCCGAGTTCCGTTTGATCTCGATGTCTCGACCGAAGAACGAGCAGGTCGTGTCGACGTCGGGATCGTTGATGTTCACGCCGGCGGCCCGCACCTTCTCCGAGCACTCCTGGAGCGACGCACGCTGCGTCCACACGAGGAGCGCCAGGAGGCCGAGGATGACGACGAGCACCACCTTCTGCATGAGCTCCTTCATGATCCAGGCCGAGACGACGGCGAGGCCGACCAGCACGACCACGACCAGCACGGCGATCGTCTTGGCCTGTCCGAGGGTGAGCGCGAGCATGCGTGCGAGTGTACGTGAGGGGTCGGTGCGCTGACGCTTCGGTGGGCGCCGCCGTATCGTGTCGGCATGTCCGACCAGCCGATCCAGATGTCGAGTGGTATCCCCTCCACGGTGCTACCCGAGCCCGATGCCCGACTGCGACACGAACTCGGGCGGGCCCTCCAGGCCGACGATCCTCGTCAGGCGGTCTCGTCGTTCGTGGCTGCTCACCCCCGCTCGCTCGACGGCTGGGCCGCCCACGGTGACCTCGGTCGTGACGTGATGGATCGGTACGCGGCCTACCGCGTCGGCTATCACCGCGGGCTCGACGCGCTCCGGGCCAACGGTTGGCGGGGTTCGGGTTACGTGCGTTGGTCGGCGCCGGGCAACCAGGGGTTCCTGCGCTGTCTGTACGGGCTCCATCTGATGGCTGCCGAGATCGGCGAGGCCGACGAGGCCGAGCGCTGTGCCCAGTTCCTGATGCAGCTCGACCCGGCCGGTGTTCCCGAGCAGTTCGTGGAGGCGATGCGTCGGTCATGACCGGCCGGCATCCCGTCGGCGTGGTCCTCACCGGCGGGGCGAGCACCCGGATGGGCGTCGACAAGGCGACCCTGTTCGTCGGCGGTGTCCCGATGGCCGTCCGCGTGGCCGATGTGATGCTCGAGGCCGGATGCCGACCCGTCGAGTGCCAGGGGGGCGATGTCTCGGCGCTGGCCGAGATCGGGCTCGACGCCGTGCCCGATCGCAGCCCGGGCCGTGGGCCGGTGGCGGCGATTCGTGACGCCCTGGAACGTCACGACGGGTGCGATGTGGTGGTGGCGGCGTGCGATCTGGTCGGTTTCGACGCGGTGTCCATTCGTCGGGTCGTGGCTGCCGGAAACGGCGGTGACGCCGATGTCGCGGTGGCCGCGACGGGCGGTGACCGGCACCTGGTCTCGTGGTGGCGAGCAGGCCGGGGTCGGTCGCTCGACGAGCTCGTCGACACCGGGGTCACGTCGTACCGCTCGGCGCTGGCGGCGCTGCACACCGTCGATGTCGAGGTCGATCCACGGGTCGTGCGCAACGTGAACACCCCGAGCGACCTGGGCGATGTCGGGTAGCCTTCGAGTTCGTATGACGATCCAGGAGATCACGGTCGACGAGCTGGCCACCATCATCGAGCAGGGCGGTCGGGTCATCGACGTTCGGGAGCCCGCCGAGTTCGAGGAGGCCCGGGTGCCTGGCGCCCGGTTGATACCACTCGGCACGGTGCCCGAGCAGGTCGACGCCTTCCGCGGTGAGGGCACCACGTACGTCATCTGTCGTTCCGGCGCCCGGAGCATGCAGGCGTGCGAGTTCGTGGCCGCCCAGGGCGCCGATGTCGTCAACGTCGCCGGTGGCACGATGGCCTGGGTCGCATCGGGTC